>JBLHPX010000010.1:0-10449 GCA_047624545.1 Ulvibacter sp. | reverse complement strand
CAATAAATAGTAACAGGCAGTAATGTTAAATGCAAATAAAAAATGATTTTTTATTTAAAGGCTGGTTTGGCTGGGGAGTTTAGGTTGGTTGGATTTTGGGGGATTAGAAGTTCGTGCGTTTGCCCTGCCCTTTAGGGCGCTCCATAGTAGTCCCCGTCACCCAGTCTTATTGCACCCCAACACTCTCCAGTAGAGCTGTTTTGGGTATTTTTTGTCTTTTTTGCCTGACTCAATGTTTAAATGTTCCACGTGGAACAGTGTTTTTTTTAACATATTCACCTTTAAAACCAAGGTTTTTAAATTGTGGTGGCGCTGCGCCCCTTTGAGAGTCTCTTGCTAAAAAGTTAAGGCGCAACATGAATAAGTTTTAGCGAAGAGGTCAAGTCCTTAGATTATTTTTAGTTTTTCAAGGTTCCTGAGCTCATCCCTATATTTGGCTGCACCTTCAAAATTAAGGTTGTTGGCAAGTTCTAACATTTTTTTTCTAGTCTCAATTATCTTTTTATCTAGGGCCGCTATATCACCTTTTTTAACTTTTTCGATTAAGTCTCCATATTTTTCGTCAATCTCATAAGTTACTCCTGATTTTTTGTCCTTATAAAGAGCGTCTAAAGGTGAAGAGAAGGATTTTTTTGTAGTCCTGGGCGTAATGTTGTGCTTCCTATTGTGCTCTTGCTGTATCAACCTTCTTCTGTCGGTTTCTGCTGTAGCTCTTTCGATTGACTTGGTTATTTTGTCGGCATATAAAATAACCTTACTTTCTTTGTTTCTGGCTGCCCTACCTATAGTTTGGATTAGGGATGTTTCGTTTCTAAGAAAACCCTCTTTGTCGGCATCCAAAATAGCAACCAGGGCACATTCTGGTATATCCAAACCCTCTCTAAGAAGGTTCACCCCGATCAATACGTCAAAGATACCTCTTCTTAAGTCGTTAATAATTTCAATTCTTTTTAAAGTTTCAACGTCCGAATGAATATAAACTGTTTTGACACTAACCTCGCTTAAGTAGTCTGTCAAATCCTCTGCCATTCTTTTGGTTAGTGTGGTTACCAAAACCCTAAAACCTTTTTTAATAGTCTTTCTTATTTCGCCAAGTAAATTATCTATCTGACCCTTTGCTGGACGGATCTCATATTCTGGATCAACCAATCCCGTGGGCCTAATTAACTGCTGAACAACCTCTCCACCCAATTTTTCCAACTCATACTTGCCTGGGGTTGCTGAGATGTAGATGGTTTGTGGCCTTAGTTTTTCCCACTCTTCAAACTTTAGTGGCCTATTATCCTTTGCGCTTGGAAGTCTAAATCCATGCTCAACTAAGTTACTTTTTCTAGAAAAGTCACCCTTATACATGGCGCCAATTTGCGGCACAGAGGCGTGAGACTCATCTAAAAATAATAAAGCATTTTTTGGTAAATATTCAAACAAAGTTGGCGGACTCATTCCGGGCGAACGACCAGTTAAATAACGCGAGTAATTCTCAATTCCTTTACAGGTTCCCGTCTCCAACATCATCTCCATGTCATAGCCTGTCCTCTGCTCTACCCTTTGAGCTTCAAGAGTTTTGCCTTGGGCTAAAAATTCATCAATTCTTATTTTTAGATCAGACTTTATGCTGTGTATAGCTTGGACTATGGCCTCTTTTGGGGTAATATAGTGGGAACTAGGATATATAGAGATTTCTTTTAGATTTTTAAAAACCTGTCCTGTTAAGGGGTCAAACTCAATCAACTCCTCAATTTGATCACCAAACATCGAAATTTTCCAGGCAGACTCTTCCATATGGGACGGAAAGACGTCAATTATATCGCCTTGCACTCGAAAATTACCTCGAGAAAAGTCTGTGTCATTTCTCTTATACTGCATGACGGCCATTCGACTTAAAACCTCTTGCCGGTCTATTTCCTGATCAACCTTTAGGTCCAACTTCATTTTAGAGTAAAATTCTGAAGACCCTATACCATAGATACAGGAGACGGAAGAGACCACAATAACATCTTTTTTTTCGAACAAGGCCCGAGTAGTAAAATGCCTTAAGCGGTCAATCTGCTCGTTAATTGAGGCGTCTTTTTCAATAAAAGTATCTGTTTTTGGAAGGTACGATTCTGGCTGGTAATAATCATAATAGGAGACAAAATAACCAATTGCGTTGTTAGGAAAAAACTCCTTCATTTCTCCATAAATTTGTGCTGCCAAGGTTTTGTTGTGGGCCATAATAAGGGCGGGGCGGCCGGTTTCTTTGATAATATTAGCCATAGTAAATGTTTTTCCGGAGCCTGTTACCCCAAGCAATATTTGATCTTTTTTATTTTCTTTGAGCCCTTTAACTAAAGATTCAATAGCTTTTGGCTGATCTCCTCCTGGCTTAAACTCTGAATTTAGGTCAAATGTAGTGCTCATATTATTTAAAAATGTTCCACGTGGAACAGTTAATTTTACAATTCTTGCTTGCAGGTGTGGTAAATATGATAAGATTTAGATAAAAATGCTATTTTTAGATCAAGAGTTACTCTAAAGTCTTTGTTTTTGGCGCCAACTCTTTTTGAGCGTCCTGTAGTTTCTTGATTACGTCCGGGTTAGTTAGGGTTGATATATCTCCAAAATTATCGTCCCCGTCAGATATTTTTCTTAAAATTCTTCTCATTATTTTTCCAGACCGAGTCTTTGGCAAATCCAAAACAAAGTGTATTTTGTCGGCTTTAGCTATGGAGCCTATTTTATCGCAGATTAGTTGGTTAATATCTAACTCTGTAACTTTACCCTGTTTCTTTTTAATGGCAAAAATATGAATAGATTCACCCTTTATGGCGTGCTTAACTCCAATTGCTGCTGACTCTACAATATTTTTATGACTATTCACGGCGTTTTCAATTTCAGCGGTACTTAGTCGGTGCCCAGAGATATTGAGTACATCGTCAATCCTGCCTGTAATTCTGTACTGCCCATCCTCAGTTTTAAAACAACCATCTCCAGTTAAGTAATAACCCCTAAACCTACCGTAATAAGTGTCCATAAACCTCTTTTGATCCCGCCAAACCCCTCTTGCCATTGAGGGCCAAGGCTGCTCAAAGCATAAATTTCCTTTAACATTAAAATCCTCAATTAAGACTCCATTTTCATCTAATATTTTCGGGAATATTCCTGGCAACGGTTTGCCAGCAAAGGTTGGTTTTGATTTACTAACCCCCGCAAGAGCGGATATCATGATGCCCCCAGTTTCTGTTTGCCACCAAGTATCAACAATGTTGCATCTGTTTTTACCCACCTTTTCACTATACCAGTCCCAAGCTTCTTTATTAATCGGCTCACCAACGCTGCCAAGAGTTTTTAACGATTTTAGATCGTAGTTTTTTACATATTCATCACCTTTTTGCATTAAAGCCCTTAAGGCTGTTGGGGCTGTATAAAAAATATTAACTTTATGTTTCTCAACCACCTCCCAAAACCTTGATGCATTAGGGTAGGTTGGTACACCTTCAAACATAAGAATCGTTGCTCCGCACAATAATGGTCCATAAGTTAGGTAAGAATGTCCTGTTATCCACCCAACGTCAGCAGTACAAAAGAAGATGTCTTTATCTTCGTAATTAAAAACATTCTGAAAAGAGTAGGCGCTATAAATCATGTATCCAGCTGAGCTATGTAATATTCCTTTTGGCTTGCCGGTAGATCCGGAGGTGTATAAGATAAATAGAGGGTCTTCAGAGTCCATAGCTTCGTAATTACAGCTCTTATCCTGCTTTTCTATTTCATCTTGCCATATTACACAATCTTTTAGGGTCTCTAATTTTTTGTTACCTCTTTTGTAGATAATTGTTTTTTTAATTGATTTTGATAGATGTAAGGCGGTTTTTATGTTATCTGTTAGATCTATTTCTTTAGAGCCTCTCTTTAAGAGATTTGCAGTGATTAAGAACTTAGAGTTAGAATTTTTAATTCTGTTAGCTAAGGATTCGGCAGAAAAGCCCGCAAAAACAACGGAATGTACAGCTCCAACTCTAGCACAAGACAGCATAGCTATAAGAGCTTCAGGGATCATAGGCATATAGACAGAAACTACGTCACCTTTTTTTACTCCATTGTTTTTTAATAGGTTAGAAAATTGACAAACTTTGTTAAAAAGACCTTCATAAGTTAGGGTAATATTTTTATCTTTTGGGTCGTTTGGCTCCCATATTAAGGCGACATCTTTACTTTTTTTTGCTAAGTGTCTATCCAGGCAGTTACTTGATATATTTAGTTTTGCCCCCTTGAACCACTCTATTTTACCTTGAGATAAATCAAAGTCATAAACTTTATTCCATTTTTTAATCCAAGAGAAGTTTTTTGCAATACTTGCCCAAAACTTCTCTGGAGACTTTTTTGCCAACCGACACTGTTCTAAGTATTCTTTTTCTGAATTAATTTTAAAACTCATAATATAGCAGTGTAAATATTATATTGTTCCACGTGGAACAGTTTGTTTAGCGATTCACAAAGAGGCTTTTCCACCTATAATGCTCGATACGTAACATACCCTAATTAACCTAGTCTCGCCTTTTAAGTCCGCAACTACTAAAAAGCCACACACCCTGTTAACATGGGGCGGGTATTTTCTGGGGCACCTCTAAAAAACCCCTTCTACACCAAAAATAACTCACAACTTTTCTATTTTTACCCTAATTCAACCTAAGTTGTTAGTTTTTCTTATTTTTTAACACACCTATCCCGCTAGACGTTTTGACTCTAAAAAGACAAAGCGCTGTATATTATAAGTAACGTTCTTCAAGGTAACTTTTACCTCAGCTTTTGCTAAACCAATTGTATGAATAAAGATTCCTGCCGCGGAAGTTGCCCTATATCCAAATACATACTCAACACAAACTCTTGTTTTTGATTTTGTTGTATTATTAGCTTCTTGCCCGTCTGATGGAAGATTATTATGACACACCCTCTCGTGAACTTTTGAGTTAAGATTTTTCTTTTTGAGCGCCCCTTTGTTTGTCAAGATACGATAAGCAGAATCTCTCCACACATATGAGGAGTCATTTCCTTCTTCGCCAAACAAACCTTCAAACTCCTGACTGCTGTGAAAGCTTGCGGTTGTGGCAACTTGTTTACGGACTATCTTATGCTTATTGTCAATTTGAATGTGATCTTTGTAGTCATAATGGGATTTTTTATTCTTCTTGGTGAATGTGGTATCGTTATCAGTTTGGCTGGACTGGGCTTTGGTTAAGGGGACCTCCTTCTCTAATTGTTTTTTATCTTTTCCGGTTGGTTTGTGGGCTGCCACAAGGTTGGCATCAACTATTTGACCTTCTTGAGCGACGTAAACACAAACCTCTATTTGGCCATGAAGCCAATCAAATATTTTGTCATGTAATTTTTTACATTTGGTTCGCTCTTTATAAAACCACAATGTTTTTGTACCTAAAGACTTTTCAGGCACTAACAACCCCCCAAAGCGCTTAAAGCTTAAGCGGTCATTTGTTTGATATTCGCAAGAATCATCGCTAAGATTGTAAAGAGGTTGTAATAGAATGCATTTTGTGGTGACCAAAGGCTCTGTGCCAGGACGACCACCTTTAGCGGTTCTTTTAAAATGAACTGGCTCGATGACTAGCAATAAACCTTGACAATTAATCATTCCTGATAATTTTATTAGAAGATCTTCTGCTTTATCTAGGTGATTATAGCGATCACCAACCTCAAAAAAACTTTGTTGCATTTATGGCTGAATTGAGTAAAATAATAATAAAAAATATATGAGATTAAGAGATTATTAAACCTTCTACATACTAGTTTTGTTGTAGCTTGATGCAAGGAGATTGTGGAAATAATTTAGAATACTAAGTGAGTAGCTTTAGGGTTGAAATTGAATTATAATATTGGCTTGAGTTACGAGTTGGAGGTTTTCAGGGGTGCCCTTAATAACGTGCCGAGAAAAATATTAGGATATAAAACTCCTAATCAGGTCTGGAAAGAGAAGTTAAAATTAGTATCAAATTCTGTAGTCTAAAAATTATATATTTTTTTAAATTGGGAGTTGAGTTTGGCGCTTAAATTTTAAGGCAGCAATTCGTTCATTTTTTTCTTTCCAACGATGTGGACGTGAAAATGAAAAACTGTCTGACCGGCCTCGCTGCCGCTATTAGTAATTAACCGATATCCAGAATCATCAAGACCTTGGTCAGAGGCAATTTCAGCCACCTTCTTAAAAAAGTTTCCGACCTCACTGGAGCCGGCATTTGAAGTAAAGTCTGAAAATGAAATAAACTCACCTTTGGGGATGACTAAAATATGAACTGGCGCCACCTTATTTACATCCTCAAAAGCTAAAATTTTTTCATCCTCGTAGATCTTGGTAGAAGGAACTTCTCCCCTAACTATTTTTGCAAAAACATTATCCCGATCATAATTAGACATAACATTAAGAAATTGATAACTAAGATTAGACTTCTACCAAAATGGCGCACTTTTAATTCTCAAAAAGAATTAATTTTTGTAAAAAATTAACCTAACTTTACGTCAACAGCTGATTTTTTACCTCTATTGTCCTCAACTTCATAAGAAATTGCTTGATCCTCTTCTATAGAATGAGCATCTTCATCACCTAGATTACTAATATGAAGAAAAATATCTACCCCCCCTTCATCAGGAACTATAAACCCGTATCCTTTAGTTGGATTAAACCATTTAATTTTACCTGTAGCCATGCTTTTAAAAATTTAAATTAATAAGAAATTTGGAGGGAAACATAAAATACCGTCGATATAAAACAATGTATTAAACTTACTTAACTCTAAATATAACAAAAACCATTCTAATAACGGTTTTTTAATAGGCAATTATTAAATTAATACCTTTTTCCACCTTTAAAGAAGTTTTTTTCGAAATATTTTTATTCATAAGTTATTAAAAAATGTATATCCTATATTAATAGGGTGTGCGGCTTTTCGACAATTTTAACCTTAAAATATTTTACTATATAATGTATTGCAAGTGGGAAGCGGCGTAAGATCAATAATTGATAATTAATTTTATTAAACATAAGATATAACCTGGCCCCACAAAAAAAACAGCAGTTAAAATTAATTTTTTCCGTTTTTGTGGCCATAATATAATGATAAAATAATAGTGAGCGAAAATTACAAAAAATCAGGCGTAGACATCGATAAAGGCAACCAATTTGTTAGCAATATCAAATCTCTAGTTAAAAGTACAGCTAGAACAGGATCCAGCCCAGATATTGGAGGTTTTGGCGGCTTGTTTGATTTACAAAAATGTGGTTATAAAAATCCAATATTAGTCTCTTGCAATGATGGAGTTGGCACCAAAGTAAAGTTAACACAAAAACTCAACAAATATGACACCATTGGAATTGACTTAGTGGCTATGTCGGTTAATGATTTAATAGTTCAAAATGCCGAACCTTTATTTTTTCTAGATTATTTTTCTTGCGGCAAATTATCTCTTGAGATTGGTCAAGAAATTATTAAAGGAGTAGTCAGTGGTTGTAAACAAGCAAATTGCGCCTTAATTGGAGGAGAAACAGCAGAAATGCCAGCAGTTTATAAAGATGGTGACTATGATTTGGCTGGATTTTGTGTTGGCGCCGCTGAAAAAGAAAACCTTTTACCAAAAAATAATATCAAGCCTGGTAATATCATCTTAGGAATGGCATCAAACGGCATTCATTCTAACGGATTTTCACTGGTTAATAAAATTATTTCTGATCAAAATATTAATTTATCAGAAAATTTTGACAACGGACAGTCGGTTGGCGAAATCCTTTTAAAAGAAACTAGAATTTATGTTAAATCATGCTTAAAAGCAGCAAAAACAAATAAAATTAAAGCTTTTGCTCATATTACTGGCGGAGGATTAGTTGACAATATTATGAGAATTATTCCAAAAAACCACTCAATTGATATTGATTTTTTCTCTTGGAAGAGACCAAAGATATTTCAGTTTTTACAAAAAAAAGGTGACATCTCTGAAAAAGAAATGCAAAAAGTATTTAACTGTGGTATTGGTATGGTTGCAATCTGTGAAGAAGAGGATGTAAAAGAAATTACAAAAATATTAACCAACGAGGGTGAAAAGATCACAAAAATTGGAATAGTTATTTAAGGGGAATAAAAAAATATTAAAAAGAATCATAAAATTCAGCAAGCCTAAAATATATTTATAAATAATGATGGATAATAAATCAGTACACTTACAAAATATTCCCAACCTATCTTTTATTAAGTCAGATCAAAAATTAGTTGAAAATATGGATCTCGTTAGAAGTATATGTTCTACAGCGCTTTTTATTAGAGATAAATATAAATTAAGAGTTAGGTTGCCATTATCTAATTTAAAAATTATTAGCAAAAAATCTCAAGATATTTCTGACTTTAAAAATATTATTAAAGATGAGGTTAATGTTAAAAATATAGAGCTTAATAATAATATTTCAGAGCTTGCGGAGTTTAAGTTACAACTAAATTTCAAAAAAATTGGTATTAAATTTGGAAAAAAAACAAAAGAAATATCAAGTGCCGCCAAAAACAATGAATGGGCTAAGTTAGAAAATGGCGACATCAAAATTGCCAACGAAATTTTATCAAAAGATGATTTTGAAATTAAACTAACCACTAAAGATCCAGAAAAAATATTTCCACTCTCAAACAATAATTGTCTTATTGAATTAGACTTGAATGTAACAAAAGAACTAAAAAGCGAAGGGATTTCTAGGGATATAGTAAGGTTAATTCAGCAAGATAGAAAAGAAAAAGATTTTAACATTTCTGATTATATTAACATTAAAATCTCTTGTAGCGATGAATTTAAAAAGATTATCAATGATAATCAGGAATATATTAAAATCCAAACACTGGGAAGGGAGATTCAATTTCTTGATATAAAATATTTTTCTAAAAAATTTAATCACAAAGTTGAGGATGAGACTTTTACAATTCAGTTAAACGTTGTTAATTAAGAAATATCAAATATTTAACAAAAAAAATCTTGTCAAAAGTGGGCCAAAAAAAATCCTCTTAAAGGATTGTGGCTTAATGAGATAAAGAAGGGCTGTAAGCCGGATTCTGTGCTGAAAATCAAAGGATAATCAGTGATAGCCATTCATCTAGGATTGTTGTCACCAACAACCTCAAGCAACCTACCCAGATATGATGTGCAAAAGGGTATACGCATATCTCTATTTGGTTTTGCTCCAAATGGGGTTTACCTATATTACTGTTACCAACAATATATGTGAGTTCTTACCTCACATTTTCACCCTTACCATCAAAATGGCGGTATATTTTCTGTGGCACTTTCCGTCACTATCGATAGAATAAACTACTCTTTAGTGCCCAGCTGTTAGCTGGCATTTTCCCTTTAGGAGTCCGGACTTTCCTCTTATTAAAAAACAAGCGACTATCCACCCTTCAAATATTAATATAATAATTATTATTATTATATTCAATTTAAAAGAATAAAAAAAGATTTTTGTTAAACAGTTGTACTATCAACTATCAATCCTAACTATATGTTTAATAAAAAAATTTTTCTTTTAGATTTTTCTAAAAAACTATCAGGATATTAATGGTGTTTTAAACTTTTTAGATAAAAAATAAAAAGGAAATATTATAACTATCTTCTAAAGAATAAATCTGGATAAATCTATCTTACCTCCAACCAACTCTTTTAAAGATTTGTCAACGAACTTTTGATCTATTTTAATTTTAATAACCTCTTTACAATTACAATTTTCAAAACTTATATCTTCTAAAATCTTTTCAAGTAAGGTATACAACCTTCTAGCTCCTATGTTTTCTACTTCAGAATTTAATTTATAAGCCATTTTAGCAATTTGTTTTATACCGCTATCAGTAAAATTTAACTCAACATTTTCAACTCTCATTAAAGCAATATACTGCTTTACTAAACTACATTCTGGTTCAACTAATATTCTAACTAAGTCTTTTTCTGTTAAAGGGTATAACTCAACCCTAATTGGAAACCTACCTTGTAATTCAGGAAGTAAGTCTGATGGTTTAGCGGTGTGAAAAGCTCCAGACGCAATAAATAAAATATGATCTGTTTTTATTACACCATATTTTGTACTTACAGAGGTTCCTTCAACAAGAGGAAGTAAATCTCTCTGCACGCCCTCTCTAGACACCTCTCCACCGTTTCTATTAGCACTTTTGGCACAAATTTTATCAAATTCATCAATAAATACAATCGCCTCATTTTCCACTAAATCAACAGAAATTCTAGTAATTTCATCCTTATCAATTAAGTCTTCTGACTCCTCATCCACTAAAATCTTTTTAGCATCAATGATTTTTAGTTTAGTCTTTTTCTTTTTATCGCCTCCAATTGCCTTTCCAATTATATCTCCAATATTTACCATGCTAGCTTGACCCCCAGGAACATCAAAACTCGAAGAGAATGGTGAAGAATTATAACTTT
>JBLHPX010000009.1:0-11725 GCA_047624545.1 Ulvibacter sp. | reverse complement strand
TAGCAATTTTTTGCCCTTCCTCTATATCCTTTTGCTAATTTTAAGATTTTTTTATGTCTCGCTCTTTTTGTTACGCCTCTTTTTACTCTACTCATTTTTCTTGAATTATCTAGTTATTATATGGCAGTTTATGCCTTAAAATGTTGGATCTATTAGCTTCACTAAGGATGGTGGAGCCAGAATTTAATCTTTTTCTTTTACGGTTTTTGTTGCCAAGATTGTGGCTAGTAAAAGAATGTTTTGCTTTAATTTGTCCAGATTTAGTTACTTTAAATCTTTTTTTAGCACTGCTGTTTGTTTTTAATTTAGGCATCGAAACTATCTTAAATTTTTAATTAATTGAATATTAGAGCTAATCTAGAAATAAATGTCAACTATTTTAAGGTTCTAACCTTAATCATTTTATCAGGATTGCTGACTACGCCATTAGCGCCGTCACCTTTTTTAATTTGATCAATAAATTCCATACCTTTAGTAACACGACCAAATACACTATATTGATTATCAAGATGGGGTGAGTTATCAAGCATAATAAAAAATTGACTATTAGCGCTATGAGGGTTTGCAGATCTAGCCATAGACAGAATTCCTTTAATATGAGGTTCGTCAGAAAATTCAGATTTTAAATCTGGTAAATGACTACTACCAGTTCCAGTGCCCGTTGGGTCACCAGTTTGCGCCATAAATCCGGAAATTACGCGATGAAAAACTATTCCATCATAAAAACCTTCATTAGCTAAGGTTCTAATTCTATCGACGTGATTTGGAGCTAGATTTGGTAATAATTCAAATTCTGTTTTACCATATTTTGTTTCGATTACTAAGATATTTTTTGGGTCAATATTTTTGGCTTGTAAGTTAGTCATATTTAATAAAATTAATGTTATAAAGGTAATTATTTTCTTCATAATATTCCTTTGGTTGAATTAACAAGATGATTCTTATCACTAACGGTGATTGCAATTTTTAGTGATTTTGCAAGAGATTTAAAGCAGGATTCAACAATATGGTGGCAATTAACGCCGTAAAGATTTTCAATATGTAAATTACAACCAAGATTATTGCAAAAAGCAAGGAACCATTCACGAAAAAGCTCAGTATCCATTTCTCCAACCTTATTTCTTTTAAATTCAACGTTGAAGACGTTGTATATCCTGCCAGATAAGTCAATAACACATCTAGTCAGAGTTTCGTCCATTGGAATATAAAAAAAGCCGTAACGATTAATACCTGCCTTGTCTCCTAAAGCTTTTTTAATTGCAAGGGCGACAGCAATGGCAGAATCTTCAGTCGTGTGATGAAAGTCAACACTAAGATCGCCTTTAATTTTTAAGTCAATATCGATACCGCTATGATGCGATAGTTGCTCTATCATGTGATCAAGAAAGCCAATTTCAGTGTTGATATTATGTTTTCCGGTACCATCAAGGTTAATTTTTACTTCGATCGAGGTTTCTTTGGTATTTCTTGAAATTTGAGCTGTTCTGTTGCTAGTCATATTTGTGTTTTTAATTAATGCGTACTCGTTACCATTCTTTGGGTATTGTTAGTTAATTTTGTTAAAAGGTGCAACTAACAATCTTCAATATATTTTTTAAATTTATTTTTTTCACCATCGTATTTTTCAGCATCCGGCAAGGGATCTTTTTTAAGGGTAATTACTGGCCATTTTTCTGAATATTTACGATTAATTTCAATCCATTCCAATAATTCTTCTGATTCAGGAAGGATTGCTTCAGCTGGACATTCTGGCACACAGACTCCGCAATCAATACATTCGTCAGGATGGATGACTAACATCTCATCTCCTTCGTAAAAACAGTCAACCGGACAAACTTCTACGCAATCAGTATATTTACATTTAACACAATTGTCAATTACGACGTAAGTCATTATAGAGAGTTAATCAATTTT
This sequence comes from Ulvibacter sp., assembly GCA_047624545.1. GTDB lineage: Bacteria > Pseudomonadota > Alphaproteobacteria > Rickettsiales > UBA1997 > CAJQHK01. The sequence goes on along the minus strand of JBLHPX010000009.1, from coordinate 9,811 downwards.
TTTACCGCAATAACCGAAGAATCAAACATTTTTTGCTCATCCTTGTTAAGACTAACTTCAATTATTTTTTCCACTCCATTTTTTCCAAAAATTGCTGGAACCCCAATATAAAGATCTTTTACACCATACTCACCATCTAAATAAACTGCAGCTGGCAGAATTTGTCTTTTATCTTTGAGGTAAGCGTTGGCCATTGAGATTGCAGATGCTGCCGGAGCATAAAAGGCGGATCCATTACCAAGTAATTTTACAATTTCTGCGCCGCCATCTCTGGTCCTTTGAATAATTTCATCAATTTTTTCTTTACTTGACCATCCCATTTTTATTAAATCAGGAATTGGTATTCCGGCAACGGTAGAGTAGCGAATTAGAGGAACCATAGTGTCGCCATGACCACCCAAAACAAAAGCCGAAACATCCTCTATTGAAACGTCAAACTCTCTTGCTAAGAATAGACTAAATCTGGCAGAATCCAGAACACCAGCCATACCCACAACTTTATTTTTAGCAAAGCCGGTAGCTTTCTGCATTAAATAAACCATGGCATCAAGAGGGTTGGTAATAACAATTACAAAAGCATCGGGTGCATAATTTTTAATATTTTTGCCAACTGAAGAGATGATGCTGCTGTTAGTTGCGATTAAATCATCACGACTCATTCCTGGTTTTCTAGCGATACCAGCAGTTACAATAATTACATCAGAATCCTTAATGTCTTCATAATTTTTGGTACCAATGATATTAGAATCAAACAAATCAATTGAAGATGATTGCTCAATATCTAAAGATTTACCTTTTGCAGTACCGTCATTAATATCTAGAAGGACGATATCGCCTAGTTCTTTTAAGCCAGCAAGGTGAGCTAATGTTCCGCCAATATTACCTGCGCCAATTAGAGAGATTTTATTTCTTTTTATCATAATTTTTTTACTAAATTAATTTACGAGTGCGATATAATCAACCAAACTAAGATTGAATATTTTGTTTACTATGTTTGTTTTTGTTTATGTATCATGAAATATAATCGGCATTGTACCAATTCCCTATCTATAATACTAGATAAAAATGACAAAATCTGTTTAATAAAAATTCAAATTTAACTTAATTAACTATATGAAATTTCTAATATTGTTTTGATTCTTAGTCAAGATTATTTTCTAAACTAATCATTTCCTCGAAAGAGGGTCTTCTTCTAATGACTTTAAATTCCTTATCTTTAACTAAAATTTCAGGAATTAAAGCTCTAGAATTATATTCGTTAGACATGGAGGATCCATAAGCCCCACAAGAAAGAAATGCTATTAAATCTCCGGATTTTGGATTGTGAAACTCTCTGTCATGAGCAAAAGTGTCTGTGCTTTCGCACACCGGCCCAACAATTGAGAATTTTTTCATAACACCTTCCGCCTCCTCTACGGTAATGATGTCATGATATGAGTTATAGAGGGCGGGTCGCATAAGGTCGTTCATCGCAGCGTCAATGATCATAAAACTTCTGTGAGAAGTGTTTTTAATATGAGTAACCTTGCTAATTAATATTCCAGAATCTCCAACTAAAACTCGTCCAGGCGCTAGAGTTAGGGAGATGTCTAGACCCTTTGTAACTTCCTTGATAATTTCTGCATAATCAGATATTTTTATCGTTTTTTCATCATCATAAGAAATTCCAATTCCTCCGCCTAGATCAAAATTTTTTATTTTTATGTTATTCTCTTTTAGTTCAAAATATAATTCTCTAATTTTTAGAAAAGCTTTTCTAAATGGATCTAAAGAAGTAATTTGTGACCCGATATGGGTTGAAATTCCAAAAATTTCAATTGCGGATAAGTTTTTTGCAATTTTATATATTTCTAATGAATCTTCAATATCAATACCAAACTTATCGCCTTTTCTTCCGGTAGATATTTTTTCGTGGGTGCAGGCGTCTATATTTGGATTGACCCTAATTGCAATTTTAGCAATTTTACCAAGTTTTTTAGCAATTTTACTTAAAAGATAAAGTTCAGATTCAGATTCTACTGAAAATTCTTCAACTTTATTTTCTAAGGCATATGTAATTTCTTCTTCAGTTTTTCCGATTCCAGCGAATACAATTTTTTTTGGATTGATTCCAGCTTTAATGGCTCGAAAAATTTCTCCAGCTGACACGGCGTCAATCCCTGCGTTTTTTTTAGCTAAAACTTTAACTAAATTAATATTAGAGTTAGCTTTAATGGCGTAACAAATTTTATGATCTATGAAGGAAAAATGTTTAACAAAGTTGTTAAAATTCTTTTCCAAAAGAGATTGGCTATAGCAATAAAAGGGCGTAGGAATTTTGTCGGCTATTTTAGTAATTTCTAAATCTTCAATATATAATTTTTTACCTCTTCTGGTAATAAAGTCTTTCATTTTAAAAGATTTTTAATTCGAAGAATCAACTCTTTTGGCTCAAATGGTTTTGTTACATAGTCATCGGCGCCGCTTTCAAGGCCGCAAACCCTATCTTCTGCATCACCCATAGCACTTAAAATTATTGCCGGAATATTTGATTCTTTTCGTAGATTCTTTAAAAAATCAATACCCGATTCTCCGGGAAGCATAACATCGATTATTAAAAGATTGTATTTTGTAGATTTAATCATTTTGCTGGCTTCGTTTGTATCCTTTGCAATATCAGTTTCGAAGTTGTTGTTGTCTAAATACTCTTTTAAGAGTTCTCTAAGTCTTGTATCGTCATCTATAATTAATATCTTAACCCTCTTTGTCATAAAACTTGATTTATAAATAATAGGCAATTATTATTATTTTTTTGCCGAATTAGCTCAATTGGTAGAGCACCTGATTTGTAATCAGTAGGTTGTCAGTTCAAGTCCGACATTCGGCACCACTACATACCAACAATCCTTACAGTACTTCTTAATAATCAAACTAAAACTGTCCATAAATTAATTGGACGCCATTAATAATAATTTATTTAATTTAGATAATTTTAACAAAGTTACTATTGTTACAATTAATAAAGTCAGCGATATAATTAAGATGAGTAATATAAACATTTTTAAATTTTGATCTGTCTTGTCATCATCTATTGCTTGATTACTTGCGGTCTGGTTACTTATATTGTCAATTTTTTTAATAATATTATCTAATTTTCTTGTTACTTCGGGATCAAATTTTGAATGGATTACAGTCTCTAATATTTTTATTTGCGTTTTTTCCGCTTTAGGTTTTATTTGGTTTCGGACTTCATTATTTGTGTTTATTACTGGAATTGTTGGCGTTTTAATATCTTGATTTAAATTTGTATTTTTATCTGCTGTAGTTTTTTGATTCTCTGAAATGTCGTTGGCATTTATAGCGTTGTCTATCTCCAGCTTAACTTCTTTGGTAATAAGATTATCAGTTGCGTCGATATCTATTTCATTGGCGTTTGAAAAATTTATAAAAACCAAAGATGACAGGATGGTAAATAATGTGATTATTTTCATAATTCTAAATTTTAAATTGATGTAAAGACTCTTTTGTTAAAGCAATAAGTTGTTTAAATCTTTATTTTATAGTAGATTTAATTGTTTATAAAGTTAAAAAGTACTAGATTTTGAATTGCCGTGAATATATAATTAGATGTTTTTGTTTATATTTGCAATCTTTTTTAAGAGTTTTTTGTATGAGTAATATATTTGGTTCGTTTCCAAATTCCAGACCCAGAAGATTAAGAAGGGCTCCATGGATTCGGGATTTATTTAGTGAAATTAAAATTTCTAATCAAGATTTTATTAAGCCGTTTTTTGTTATTGAGGGTGTAAATAAAAAAGAGCCAATCTTGACATTATTTGATAATTATCGCTTCTCAATTAATCTTCTTATTGAGGAGGTTAAGAAGGTAAGAGATTTGGGAGTTAAGGCAATTATGCTTTTTCCGGTAATTGAACAGGGTTTAAAAGATAGTCTTGGAAATGAGGCGATTAATGAAAATAATTTACTTTCAAGAGCGATTTTTGCTATTAAAAAAGAAGTTTCTGATGTTGGTATTCTGGCCGATGTCGCTCTCGATCCTTACATGATTCATGGTCATGATGGTGTTTTGGGGGATTGTAGTAATCATGTCTTAAATGACGTTACTAACGATATTTTGGCAAGACAGGCATTAACTTTAGCTAAGGCCGGTGTGGATGTGGTTTGTCCGTCTGATATGATGGATGGTAGAGTAGGAGTTATTAGGAGTAATCTTGATAAAAATAAATTCTCTGATGTTGGAATTATTTCTTATGCCATAAAATATGCTTCTAATCTTTACGGGCCATTTCGTGACGCAGTAAATTCTTCTAAAAATATCGACAATTTTAATAAAAAAAATTACCAGATGGATTATCGTAATTCTAGTGATATTTTTAAGGAAGTTGCTATGGATATAGAGGAGGGTGCTGATGCTATAATTATTAAGCCGGCAACTCTTTATCTCGACATTATTTCAAAAATTAAAGAAAATTTTAAAATTCCAATTATCACCTACCACGTTAGTGGTGAATATTCAATGTTAAAATTAGCTGCTCAAAATAACTTAATAGATTTTGATAAGGTTTTCGAAGAAAGTATGATCGCCTGCAAAAGGTCTGGAGCCGATGCAATTATTCATTATCAGAGCCTTTCTTAAAAGATGAAGCTAGATCGTGCTATTGCTTACCCAATATTATGTCAATTATCAAATTTAACTGCAATATTTCCCTTTTATTTTTTCTCTAAAAAACTCAAAATACCACCAATATTCTAAGAGTTTTTTAGAAGAGTCTGAAAAAAAAATATTTTGAAAAAAACTGCTTTAAAGACCGGAATTACTATTAGCAGAGTGTCAATTTAAAAGTCCCAATCATCTCGGATATAATGACATGTATAGCCATCAGGGTTTTTTTCTAAGTAATCCTGATGATAATCTTCCGCTATATAAAAATTATGATACTCTTCTAGAGTTGTCGCAATTGGTTTTTGTAAAATTTTTGCTTCATTAATTTTAGAAATTACATTTTCTGCTGTAATTTTTTGATCCTCATCAATATAAAAAATTGAGCTACGATATTGCCTTCCTATATCATTTCCTTGTTGATTTATAGTTGTTGGGTCGTGAATTTTGAAAAAGAATTTTAAAATCTTCTCATAAGATATAATATTTGCGTCAAAAGTTACTTCAATTGTTTCAGCGTAATTTGTTAGGCCGGAGCTGACTAATTTATAGTCAGGATTTAGTGCTTCGCCTCCGCTATAGCCATTTATGACGTCAATTACACCGTCTAGCTTTGAAAATAAAATCTCCATTCCCCAAAAACATCCTCCAGCTAAGATAGCTCTATCCATCCTAATGTCACTCTCCTCTTCAAATAGAAATAAATATTTACCATATCCTTTTTCTTTTAATTGATTTTTTGGAACAAACTCTAATGATGCAGAATTAATGCAGTAGCGACTACCTCCAGCTTCTTTTGGGCCGTCATTAAAGACGTGACCTAGATGAGCGTCAGACAATGAGGACCTCACTTCTGTACGAGTGGTTGCCAATGTATTATCTTCTTTTAATGCTACAAAATTACTATTGATTGCCTTAGTAAAGCTTGGCCACCCCGTTTGAGAGTCAAATTTGTTAGTTGACGAAAAAAGTGCCTCACCATTAATGACGTCAACATAAATTCCCTCCTCCTTGTGATCCCAATATTTATTTTCAAATGGACTTTCCGTGCCATTATGAAGGGTTACATATTTTTGAGTCGCACTTAGGTGAGAAGTGTCATATTTTTTTTCATCTGCCATAGTTAGGTTGGTATTAATTAATATTATATATAATATACGCTTGAACATAGTTTTGTAATTTTTTTATAATCTTACTGCAACATTGTTTTCTTTTAAATAATTTTTTGCTTCTTTAATTGAGTGCTGCTTAAAATGAAAAATTGAGGCAGCTAAAATCGCATCTGCCCCAAAATTTACACCTTCAACTAGATGCTCTAGATTTCCAACTCCGCCAGAGGCAATAACTGGAATATCAAGATTTTTTGAAATTAATTTAATTAATTCTAGATCGTAACCAGACTTTGTTCCATCACGATCCATAGAGGTTAACAATATTTCTCCAGCACCAAAAGATTGCATTTTTTTAGCCCAATCAAGAGCGTCAATATTGGTTGCAACGCGACCTCCATTTGTAAAAATTTCGTATCTTTTACCATTCTTTTTGGCATCAATTGCTACCACAATACATTGACTTCCAAATTTTTGACTAGCCTCCTTAACTAAATTAGGATCCTTTACTGCTGCAGAATTTATGGTAACTTTATCTGCTCCAGAAAGTAGTAAATTTCTAACGTCTTCAACCTTTCTTACACCACCTCCAACTGTAAATGGAATGAAGCAGACCTTAGCTACTTTTTGTACCATTTCATAGATTGTGTCACGATTTTCATGAGAGGCATTAATATCTAAAAAACACAACTCATCCGCGCCCTCTTCAAAATAAAATTTGGCCTGCTTTACTGGATCTCCAGCATCAATTAAATTTTTAAAATTAACTCCCTTAACAACTCGACCATTACTAACATCGAGACATGGAATTATTCTTTTTTTTAGCATATTTTTTAATAAAAATTGCAATCTATTTTTAATCATAGAAAATGAGTATAATAGAATCAAATTATTTTACTATGGACATCAAGGAAGCGATAAAAAATATTATACATAAGCATAATGAGGTTAAAAAACCTTTAAAAACAAAAGATGAGTCCAATAATGATTCCGATCAAAATTATATTAAAAAAGAGGAAAGTCAAGAAGATCTATATAAGCATTTTGAGGATAATTTTCATCATATAGTTGATGATGTGCCTCCAAACTATTGGAGAAGTAACTTTCAAAAAAAAATCAACAGAACGGAAATAGTAAATAACAAAGTTGATAAAAAAAGTAAGTTTTATTTGCATTATGGAATGAGAGTTAATCTTTCCAAAAAAACAGAAGAAGCTTTGGCAATTGTAGGGCTAATGAACATTATTCGAAAAGTTCATACAAAAAATGATATTTTCGACAAAATGGCTGATATTAAAATATTGGAGGAAAAGATAAGAAAAGGTAAAGATACTAGTTTACTTTCTATGATCAAGAATATTTCATCATCAGATTCTGACGGCGGAAACTCTTCAAGTAAGGGGTTAGAAAAAGAAATCGAGGTAAAGAGTTCTGGAGATGAGAGGGGTGCGTCGGAACATTTGAGGTTGGAAGAGCTTTACATTCAGGCAGTTGCAGTTTCTTTACTCGCTGAAAGCGATGGAGATTGTGCAATCGCTAAAAAAATTCTTCATAATGGAGGTATGGAGGCGATTAAAAAGATGGATGTATCTTTTTTAAAAACTACCTTAGATCAGTTAAATAAAGTGGTTATTACCGAACATGAGTTATAATACCAAAATCCATCTTAAAAACTATGTTAAAATATAGATAATCTATCTTTATCTATTTTATCTGATATTCACAAAAAGCCTCGGGCAATATGAAAATATTACTCTTATTTTTTATAAATATCAGATAAAAATATTTTGATATATTGCTTATTTTAATAAAAAAACTTGCTATAACATTAATAATTTTATATGAAAGCATATATTTTGCACAAATCTGGGTCGGTATCAAATTTAAAATTAGAAAACCTTGAAGATCCTGATCCAAGGTCTAATGAAGTTGTTATTAAGCATACGGCGATCGGTGTTAACTTTTTTGATGTTAGTATTAGGAGGGGAGATTATAAGATAGATAAATTTCCTATTATTCTTGGCTTGGAAGGGGTTGGAATTATTGAATTAATAGGGGATGATGTAAAAGATTTTAAGATTGGTGACAGGGTTTGTTATGCAACTGGTGGCTTCGGAGCTTATGCTGAAAAAAGAGCTATTGATCAGAATTGCCTGATCCCTGCTCCAGATAATCTTTCGGATGATCAGATAGCATCTTCGTTACTCAAAGGTTTAACAGCTCACACTTTAATTACTCGTGTCTATAATGTTAAGCGTGCTAAGAGAGTTTTGGTGCACTCAGCTGCTGGTGGCGTTGGTCAGTTTTTATGTAATTGGATTAGTCATTATCAAAAAGAGGTTATTGGTACGGTTGGATCAGATGAAAAACTGTTAATTGCTAGATCCTCTGGTTGTAGTCATGTCATTAACTACCGCAAGGATGATCTAGTTAAGAAGATGAGTGAAGTTACTAATGGCTCGGGTGTAAACGTAGTTTATGATGGTATTGGTAAGGATACTGTCCATAAATCCCTATCTTGTCTTTATCCTATGGGAATTTGCGTCAATCATGGAGATGCTTCTGGAGTCACAACCGATCTTGATCTTAATGAGTTATTTTTTAGTTCACTATATTTTACTAAGCCAACTATGGCGCTTTATAAATCATCCAGATCAGAATTAATCTTATCTGCAATCGAGGTTTTTAAAGCTTTGTCAGGAGGTATTCTTAGGCCAGATATCAAGAGTTATTCTTTTGGCGATATTCCTAAAATTCACCAATTGATGGAGGATAAGAAAAATACCGGTCATTATATCGTTAAGATGTAGAACGACATAAACTTGCGCCCTCTTTTTATTCAGATAAAACTACTTTGCTGCGAAAAACCCTTGTACGTCACAATATGAGTTGTTTTTTGAATAAATTTAAAAGAAAGAATTTATATAGGTATAAAGGTAAATTTTTTGTGACAAGTCAAATTTTAAAATAAGAAACAACTAAAAATTTTATAGAGTTTTTAGTTGTTTTTACAGAATAAATAAGTGCCTAGAAGAAAGAATCAAAATCTGAAAATTTCTTGTTTTTCTCTCCAGTTGATCCGATTTTAATTGTCTTATCTTCTTTCCAAGCTATATGTTTGAAGGGATCGGTATCAAGAGTAAGAGAATCTCCCTCCTTGCCCCAACTAGTCAAGATTTCTATAGTTTCGCCATTAGTTAATTTAATATTAACCTTATGTTGTGCTGGGTGTATATTTTTTTGTACCATCTTACGTTATATTATTTTATTAATGAATTTTAGCAGAAATATTGTCAATCGAGTCTATTACCAACTCCTCTTCTGCCTCACTTTTAAATTTTAAACTATCATTCTCAATTGCATCAACAGCAGATATGATAATTTTATTTTTTAAATCTCTAATTAATTTTTCTTCTTCTTTTTTAATTCTATTTTTCGCAGCTACTAATTTCTTCTCCATCTCGTCCTCGACCATTCTCTGTGATCTAGAAATTAAGGATTGAGCCTCTTCATTAGCATCGGAGATTAAATTTTCTGAAGATTTTATAGCATTTTTATATAATTTTTCAGCATCATCTAGTAATTTATTGGATTCTTTTAGAGATTTTTCGGCCAATTTGACAGAATCCAAAACCTCTTTTAGTCTTGCATCAATTTTTGTTAGGATTACGGGCCAAGCAAGTTTTATAGATAAAGCTAAAAAAACTAAAAATGAAACTGACAACCAAAATTTTGGATCTAAAAACAAACTCATGGTTATTTTAATTAATTTTTTTTGATATCAGTTTATCTGATATTTTTCTTACCAAAACATCAATAGCGGTTTGAGAGCTATTTGAATAATCATTTAAAATATCTTTAGTTAGTAAGCTCGACTTATTTTGTAATACAGATATTTGAGACTGATTTTCCTTTACAAAACCTATTTTTTTTTTGCTAAATTCTATTTTAGCTTCAGAAATGATTTTAGAGTATTTGGCAATAGAGTCTCTCCTAACAATCTCTATATTGTTGTTTATTTCTAATAAGTCTTTATTTAGTT
>JBLHPX010000008.1:0-11851 GCA_047624545.1 Ulvibacter sp. | reverse complement strand
GAAAGGAAGATGGAGCAAGTAAAGTAGTGATTAATAATGAAAAACAATTTCCGATATCAGCAAAATTAGGCTATGATAATTTAGGCAATGAATTTACAGGAATCAGAAGAACCAATTTCTCCTCTACAATTGATAATTTATTTTTTTTAAATGATCAGATAAATTTGAGCTATAATACAAACTTAGACGATCCAAGCAATGAAAAAGACCTAAGATCATTTTCTGGAGGTATATCAATACCATTCACCTACAACACCTTATCTTATAATTATTCCAGAACAAAATTTAGAGGTCAAAATGAAGGAATTAACGGCCCGCTAAAATTAACAGGCTACTCCAATTCAAATAATGTAGCTATTGATAGAACGCTTCTAAATAATACTGAATATAGAATATCCACAAACCTGTCATTAACTGCATCCGAGACAGCAAGTTACCTCAATGACTCAAAAATTGAAACTAGCGAAAGAAAATTAACAACAGGAAGTCTGTCATTTGCTATTTCTAAATATTTTAAAAATGGAGCTACCTTTTATTTAAAGCCACAATATTTACGAGGATTAAAATTACTTAATGCCAAGAAAGATGAACAAGGATTAACATCTGATATTCCAAGGGCCCAGTTTCAACTTTATAAAATTTATGCATCAATATCAAAAAGATTTCAAATTCCAAAAATAAATGCACCAATAACTCTATCAACTGAAATCGATAGCCAAATATCAAAAGACACTCTTTTTGGTTCTGAACAATTTTCTGTAGGTGGATATTATTCCGTGAGAGGATTTAGAGAAAATTTCATCACTGGCGATCATGGTTACTATTTGAGAAATAAAGCCAGTTTTAACTTAGGGCAAATTTTAACTCCTATTTTAACAAAAAAAGAAGGTGACAAGGGGAAAGAAAATTTTATATCAAAAAATTCTTACCATCTTTACAAAGTGACCATAGAGCCATTTTATGATTATGGTTATGCAAAAACAAAATATAATGGTGATAGCGGTAGATTATCTGGAGCTGGACTTAAAACAATTTTTATTAATAAATATTTTGATGCTTCACTTACATATTCTGCTGCTTTGCAAAAATCTAATTTGATCACCTCAGAAGATAAAGAAAATAAAATGCTTTATTTTGAGTTAAGCGCCAAATATTAATATTTAGAAATTTTATCTCAAACTCTATCCATTTACCCACCTCGGATTTGCAAATAATTTCTCCATCAAAAGCCGTCATGATTCTTTTACAAAATGACAATCCCAAACCAGATCCATCTTTTTTGCCATAAGCAAAACAAGAGGGATCTAATTAATAAAATCTTGTCTGTAAAGGATGAAGAGATAAATAAATTAGACTCTTTTAAAGAAGTCGTAAGCACGCTGGATAATATCAGTTAGAATCCTAATGGCACGATATGTTTTTGCCTCATCTTCATTCTCTCTTCTGGGATATGCCATTCTTTTTTCTTAAAATCAATCTCCTCCCATTTTGCACCAATAATTTCTCCTGTTCTGGTAAATGTTAAGATAAGAAGTTTTAAAGCTAATTTAGTTAGCGTTTCCCCGTCATAATTTTCTAACTTTTTAAGAAATTCTGGCAACTCATCCTCTTTTAACTTGGAATAATTGGTTTTTCTTCTGGTTTGTAACGCTCCTTTTAAATCTGCCATGATATCTCTTTTGCCAATTCCGTTAGCAATTGCATATCTAAATATTTGTCCTGTTGTTTGTAACGCTCTTTTAGCAATATCGATTACACCACGATTTTCAATCTTCTTTAAAACTGCCAATAATTCTGGTGGCTCAATATCATTTACTGCTCTTTTACCCATAAATGGAAATATATCAGCTTCTAACCGCCTTAAAACATAGTGATAATGCCTCTCTGTCCAATCTTTCAGATTGTTTTTGATGCCAATCTTTGGCAACAGCTTCAAAAGAATTTTCTAAATTAATTAATTGCTGTAATTTGGCTTTTTTCTTTGCTTCTGATGGATTAATACCATTTGCCAATTGTTTTCTTGCTACATCTCTTTTTTCTCTAGCTTCTTTAAGTGAAACTTCTGGATAAACCCCGAAGGCTAGTCGGTTTTCTTTTTCTGCAAATTTGAATTTAAATCTCCAATATTTACTACCACTCGGCACAATTTCAAGATAAAGACTCTTTTTGTCGGTGGCTTTATAAGGCTTTTCTCTAGGTTCAAATGACTTACATTTGATATCAGTTAAGGGCATTTTAAGCAATAAAATGTAATTTATGCCCCCTGTGGGCAAGATTTATGCTCCTTATTGCGCCCCCTTATTTCTTGGTTGTCAATAGACTTTGTTGGATTATACTGGATGAATATTGTTGATAAAGCCTTGATTGATAAAGGTTAATTGGACTTTGTAAGATGTTAAAAAACTAATAGATGGCGGAGACAGAGGGATTCGAACCCTCGATACAGTTACCCGTATACTTTCTTAGCAGGAAAGCGCTTTCGGCCACTCAGCCATGTCTCCAGTGAAGTATTTATTGTGATAGGATATGAAAAAAAGTCAAACAATAATTTTTTACATCCATTCCTAATTTTATCACTAGGATAGTGCTATACCCAGTCACCAAAATATTCTTGAGCTAATGTTAAGGCAGATATCATTGCTGTATCAACCCTTAAAACTCTCGGTCCTAAAGAAATTGAATAGATGTTTTTGGATTTAATGAGGTCGAACTCATCATTAGAGAACCCGCCCTCTGGCCCAACCAAAACGATAATTTCTTTATTTTTAATATTTATCTTTTGAAAAACTTTACTAACTTTTTTCGACTCTCCAGACTCGTCGCAGAGAATAAGAATCTTATCATCATTTAGTTCATCTAAAAAATTATTTAAATTTTGTAATTTTTCTATTTTTGCCAGATCATTTCTTTCTGACTGTTCTGCGCCTTCTTTAGTGTTGGCCAAAAACCTCTCTTCATTAAGTTTGTTGATAAAAGAGCGTTCAGTTGTAATGGGAATGAACTTTGTCACTCCCATTTCCATCCCCCTTTTGGCAATCGATTCTAAAGTATTATTTTTAACTATTGAAAAAGCTAAAGAAATTTTAGGAGGAAAGTATTGTTCCTTAATCTGTTTTTGAACAATAATTTGGCATTTTTTCTTATCAAGATCGTTGATTTCTGCTAAAAAATCACCATCCTTACCATTAAAAATATTGATTTGATCAGAAATTTTAATCCTCATAACATTTTTTAGATAAAGAAAGTTCCTATCTTTAATATTAATAATTTGTTCTGGATAAATTTGACTTAAGTTTAAAAAAATCCTTATCATGTTAAAATTTGTTTATAATGATATAATCGTGAAGATTAATAGTTTAAAATAAAGTTACAATATTTCCTAGATTTAAAAAAATATTACCATAAAATTATCAAAATTAGTAACTATATCAAAAAAACATGAAAGAAAGAATTGCAATAATCGAAGGTTTTAGAACTCCAATGGGAAAAGCTGGTGGAGCCTTAAAAAATGTCTCAGCTCACGACCTTGGTGCAAAGATTGTTAAAGAGCTCATAACTAGAACTCATATTGATCCAAATATTATTGATGAGGTGATAATTGGTAATGTGGCAAATCTTAGTGATGCAGCAAATATTGCTAGGGTAATTGCTTTAAAGGCTGGTATTCCAGAGCACGTGCCGGCATTTACTGTTCATCGTAATTGCGCTTCAGGCATGGAATCTGTGACGACTGCGGCCAATAAAATTCTTCTTGGCGAGGCGGAAACCATCATTGCTGGTGGCGTAGAGTCAATGAGTAACATCCCTCTTTTATATAACAGTAAAATGACTAAATTATTTTCTGATTTATTCAGAGCTAGGTCATTTTTTCAAAAATTAAAAGTTATTTCTAGGTTTAGATTGAGTTTTTTGTCGCCAGTAATTGCTGTACAACAAGGTTTGACTGATCCAATTTCTGGGTTAGTTATGGGGTCAACTGCTGAAAATCTAGCTAGAGAATTTAAGATTACCAGAAAAGAGCAGGATGAATTTTCTGTACAAAGTCACAATAGGGCGGAAAAGGCAACCAAAGAAGGTATTTTTAATGACGAAATCATCACAGTCTTTAATAATAATATTAAAAATAGCAAAATTATTGAAAATGATGAAGGGATTAGGAATGGTCAAAATATGAAAGACCTATCTAAGTTAAAACCATATTTTGAAAGAAACACTGGGACCGTAACAGTCGGTAACTCTTCGCAACTAACTGATGCCGGGGCTGCGATGATTCTAATGAGCGAATCGAAGGCAAAAAAATTAAAATTAAAGCCATTAGGCTACCTTAAAGATTTTGCTTACGCTGGTCTTGATCCGGACCGTATGGGACTTGGTCCCGTATTTGCTACGGCAAAATTATTAAAAAAATCTGGAGTTAGGTTTGCGGATATTGACTTAATTGAAATCAACGAAGCTTTTGCGGCGCAAGTGATTGCTTGCAAAAAAGCTTTTGAATCTGATGAGTTTGCTAAAAAAGAACTGGGTCTAGAATCGGCAATAGGCAAAATTGATGATAAGATTCTTAATGTCAATGGCGGAGGAATCTCTCTTGGTCATCCAGTTGGCATGAGTGGCTCTAGAATTATTATTCACGCTTTAAAGGAGTTAAGACGAAGAAAGAAAAAGACTGCACTTGCAACCCTTTGTGTTGGAGGTGGCCAAGGTGGCGCTTGTCTGTTGGAAACTGAATAATACCAAAATCCACCTTAAAATAAACAATATATCAAGATAGATTGTTTATTTTTTTAACATAGTTTTTAGGTTGGATCTTGGTATGATACCAACTATCTTAGAAAGCCTTTTGCCATCCGAATATAAACTTATAATTACCTCTTAACATCGGGCCATCAATTCTTTGGTAAGCTGGCATGCCAAATTCTATTGCTAAGCGATGATTTTTAAAATATCCAGAAGGGGTAATAAAGTTTAGGCCAATTAAGGCGTCAATTTGTTTTTTATCATGAAGTTCTGGATTCATTGGCGCCGACATATATTGGCCAGACATCATAACATTAATATCACGATCCTTACCATCGATTTCGTCGATTAATTTCCCATCTAAACGCAGTGAGATGCTAAAGGTATTATTTAATTTTCTTGATGCCCAAGCGGTTAAGTTATAGATATCTCCCAAAGTATAGCCACTACTATTTCTACCAAGCCTAAAAGTTCCATTAAATTGAGAGCCCCAAGACCAATCATTAGCAAAACCACTATAACTAACTCCAGGAAGTAAATCGTAGGTGCCTGAGCCCATTTGCATCGGATAAGCTAATCTATCTCCGTTGTTTTTTACATCCTTAATTGATCCGGTTGGAATACTTAATCCGGCATTAAATTGAAATCTGTGATCGTTGTTATTATAAAATTGGAAAATACCATTAATTTTAGTATCTAATTTACCGCCATTATTCATGGAAGAGGATTTGTTGCCACTGATGATGTTCATTTTTTTTTCAGCAATACCGCCCATCAGAGTTAGGTTGAATTTGTTAGTAACGCCGTACATAATACCGAACATATGCATTTTTATGGCCATAGCTTTTGGTTTAGCCATGTAATTAATCTCGTCACTAGTTAGATTGTCTCTGTTATTACGATTTCCATCCATATACATTCGGCTGAAACGATAGGAAGTCATAATTTTGCCCTTTTGATGTATGTGGTCACGCATTACTCCGACTGGAGCATGATAATCGGGTCTGTCGCTTATTTCGTTGGCCGCTACACTTAATGATAAAAAAATAAGGCAGGATGTGATAACTTGTTTTACTAACATTTTCTAATCTTTATTTAAATATTTTACCCATTTATTAGCCTCCTTCAGTCCTAATAAATTGTTTTTGGCTTTTTTAGATTCGTCAAGCATGCCTAATTTATAATAGATGGCATAAATTCTGTATAAGGCTTCTGGATATTGCTCTGTAAAAGAATAGCTATTTATAACATAATTAAAATTATTGATCGCCCCCACATACTCTTCTTTTTTTTGATAAAATCTACCTATCTCCATATAATATCCAGCTATATTTTCATTAATTTTTTTTATTTTTTTTATAGCATCTTTGGCGTGTATCGATCCATAATCTCTAGATATAATATCTTTAAAACCATAAAATGATATTTTACTATCATCTTGTGACCTAGAAATGCCTGGCATTTGCTTGTAATAGGATAAGGATCTCAAATACTGCATATATACTACATTTTTATCCGAAGGGTAACTATTAATGTAATCCTCAGTTAAATCAATGGTCTCTGGGTATGATCGATCCTTATAATAACAATAGGACGCTAAAATTTTAGCCTCCTTTGCCCATGGAGAAAATGGAAATTCTTCAGTAATTTCATTAAATTTATGGGCGCATTCGGTAAAATTACTGTTTTTTATTAACTTTGTGGCTTTTTTGTACTCTTCCTCTGCCTTTCTTTCTTCTGTCTTGTTGGCACAAGAAATGGATAATAAAGTGACAAAGGAAATTGTAATTAAGTTATGTATGAGTCTGATCATTAATTTGGCGATATCAAAAACAGAAATACTATCATGGCAAAAATCAGAATATAAGATAAAATTTGATAAATATAAACTAATTCGTACCTAATTAGGGCAAATTTTAACCTATTATAATGCTCAATAGCAATGTTTTTTTTGAAAATAGGTATAAAGGATAGTAAAAAGAAAGAGACGGCAAAAAGGAGGGAAAAATTTATTTGATACAAAATATTTAAAATAAAATATAGTAATAGGGTTATGATGTTGTTTTTATAATTGAGTTTTACTTCATTGTAAAATAGAATCAGATCTCTAATTAAAATATTTAAGAGTAGCATGGTAATTTTTTCAAAAAAGTCTGTTAAGGAAGATATTTTTACGCAAAAAACTAATTTTAAAAGCATTTTTTCTAGTAAGAAGTTAGAAAAAGAGCGAATTGAAGAGTTAGAGGACTTATTTATCAGTGCCGATGTCGGGGCTGAATTTACTGCAAAAATTATTAATTCCATATCCAAGTCTAGATTTAATAAAAATATTAACTTCGAAGAGGTTAAAAAAATATTATCAGAACAAATATCTAAATTACTAACTCCGGTTGAAAAAAAATTAGAAATAAAATCCGATCAAAGGCCTTATATTATAGTTTTTAATGGAGTTAATGGTGCTGGGAAAACAACAACTATTGGTAAAATATCTCATTTATTAAAAAATGAAGGTAGAAAAATATTAATTGCATCATGCGACACCTTTAGAGCCGCAGCCAATGAGCAGTTAAAAGTCTGGGCAAAAAGGTCGAGCTCTGAAGTGGTTGAAGCCAATAAGGGTGGCGAAGACCCATCTGCTGTCGCCTTTAGATCGGTCAAAAAGGCAATTGATGAAAATTTTGACGTCTTGTTGATTGACACCGCAGGTAGGTTGCAAAATAAAAAGGGACTGATGGAGGAGTTGGCCAAAATTAATCGAATCATTAAGAAGGCGGGAGGTAAAGATAGCGATGAAAACATCCTAGTAATTGATGCTAGAAATGGACAAAATATCATTAATCAAATTTCTATCTTTGATGAATACATTAACATTACCGGATTAGTAATAACCAAACTAGATGGTACTGCCAAGGGGGGTATATTATTAGCAATTACTGAAAAATTTGCTAAACCAATTTATGCCGTTGGTGTCGGTGAAAAAGTAGAGGATTTAAGAGAATTTAGTGCAAAAGAATTCGCGGAAGGATTGTTTTAGTTTATTGAGCCTGTCATATAAACTGTGTAAACAACTTTCTATTTTAGTTAATTTTTATCCCTAAATTTCTTAAAAATCTCTAGGAAATCTGCCGGCAAAAATGACAGCAAATTGGTTCAATGCGTGTTTCTAATTATGGATGGGCATTGTCCATTTTTTCTCTATATTTCTTAAAGCTAAATATAAAAGCTTAGAAATGGCAATGTCTATGATGCCCCCTTAAATCCAGACCACTTTTTAAATTTTACCATAGACAAGTTATCTGTATAAATCTTATCATTTTTGATAAGATTTACTAATTAATTAAAATTTAAAATCAGATAATTACGTCAAAAGTAAAACAAAATTACAGTTCTATCTTTAAGCTAAAAGTAGTGTTAAAATATCCCTCAAATGACTCTACTATTTCAGAAATATGTCAGGAATTCGGGGTAAGTAAGTCAACCATACATAAATGGGTATCTAAACTAAAATCATCCTCAGATTTAGTTTTTAACCAAAAGGATTCAGGTGATAATAGTGATAATAAGAGGAAAGAATATGATAAAAAGATTGAATCCCTCAATAGTAAGATAGGAGAATTATTTGTAGAAAATAGTTTCTTAAAAAAAGTCTTAGACCTTTAGATAAAAAGAGGAGAATTCTTATGCTAACTAAGGACTCTCCTGATTTAAGTGTCCGAAAGCAATGTAAGATATTGGAAATAGCTCGTTCTAACTTTTATTACAAACCAAGAAAATTCGGATTCATTCATAGTAATGAATTTATTTCCGACAGCATTTTTGTTAATAAGATTCATGAATTATGGCAAGAATATCGGTTTATGGGTTATCGTAAGATAACTGCGATACTTAAGATACATAAGGGATATAATGTAAATAAAAAAAGAATATCTAGATTGATGCAATCTATGAATATAAAGGCGATATATGTAAAGCCTAATCTAAGCAAGTCTGATGCTAGTTATAAATATCCATATTTACTAAGTGATGTAGACATAATAACGCCCAATCAGGTATGGAAAACAGACATAACATATTTCAAGCTTAAACAAGGATTCGTATATCTCCTTGCAGTAATTGATGTTTTTAGCAGATATGTGGTTTCTTGGAAAATATCAAATAATATGGAGATAGATTTTTGTCTATCAGCATTGGAGGATGCTTTAATAATCACAAAGTCAAATATCCTTAATACTGATCAAGGATCTCAGTCTACCTCAAATAAATGGGCGAATACAGTTTGCCTAATGATATCAAGGTTTCAATGGATGGGAAAGGAAGATGGGCTGACAAAAGAGAAGTGTTGCAACTTATTCAAATAAAAGATATAAATTTATGAGTACAATATATTTATTGAGAGATTTTGGAGACCAGCAAAATACGAGGAAATATTTCTGAACCCTCCGGATGATTTTATAGAGTTAAAATTTAACATAAAAAATTATATTAACTTTTATAATAATATAAGACCTCACTAATCTTTAAATTACACTACTCCTTTAGCATCTTTACCGCTGGGTAGTAAAGATTAAGTATTTATGAAACAAAAAATAAATATTTTTATTAATTAACCTTAATCTAAATTATTGTAATATTTAAGATTATTACTAGAATAAGTTTGTGGTACAGGCAGAAGTGATGATGACCATAAACAAGAAATAATTTGTCTACGGTTTTAGAAAAAAATTGGCTTGATAAATGGGGTCACTATAATATAATGCATTTGTTTTTTTGTGGTATAGTATTGTATCTTACTCTTTTGTTAATTTCATATGTTGTGTTTTGTGAAGAAAGAAAATCTTATTTTTAGGTAGAAAAAAATCATAAATATGAAAAACAGCTTAGTTTTTTCTAATTTTTTTCAGAGAAATCATCATCACCCCCTATAAAATAAGTCGCCCCGCTCCGTTTTCCTTTTACAATCATCTCAGAAATATGATATAATTGTATTTTTAACCTCGACCTAAAGGTCAGGCAATTCTTTTGATAAATAATATGAAAGTAAATTTACAAACAACTTTAGATCTTGGGGGAAATAACATAGGAGATGAAGGAGCTCAAGTGTTGGCAGTAGCATTACAGAATACTGAAATAGTTACAACTCTAACTCTTGAGAAAAATAACATAGGAGCTGAGGGAGCTAAAGAGTTGGCAGAAGCATTAAAGAATAATAAAACAGTTACAACTTTATATCTTGGGGTAAATAACATAGAAGCTGAAGGAGCTCAAGTGTTGGCAGAAGCATTAAAGAATAATAAAACAGTTATAGCCTTAACTCTTGAGAAAAATAATATAGGAGATAAAGGAGCTCAAGCGTTGGCAGAAGCATTAAAGAATAATAACACAGTTACAGCTTTAAATCTTGAGGAAAATAACATAGGAGACGAAGGAGTTCAAGCGTTGTTAGAAGCATTAAAGAATAATAGCGCAGTTACATCTTTATTTCTTAGGGGAAATAACGTAGGAAATGAGAAGTTACAAGAAATAAAAAATCTTTTAAAAAGAAATCTAAAGATGAATCTAGTCTATTCAAAAGAAAGTAGTGATATTGGTGATATCAAAATGACTTTATCATTTGCTCTAGATCAAAGTAAAAATTCATCATCTGATGATACAACTTTTTATGAAAATATTAGGAGCATATTAGGGTGTCAACCTTTTTGCCGGTTAGAAACAAATGAGATTCATCAAGTATTACAAGATCTTTTCTCAGATTGTGATAAAAAAATTGAACCTTTTAAAAAAAGTGTAGCGGTTAATGGGGGTGTTACAACTTTCTCTGGAGATGGAATAGAGAATGCAGAAGAGGCAATAAAAAATTTACCATCCTCCCCATCAGCGTCACCTAAGACTCCACAAAGAAGATCGGTAGTGCAATTATGCTCAATAGCTTAACAGTGGGAGTTATTCAAACAGCTGTGTAATTTAATTTACGCTCGTATTGGCCTGTGTATAACTTTTTTCGTAGCGCACCTCAAAACGCTGGCGAAGAAAAAAGTTATACACAGTTATTTGAACATTCCCTCAATTGGAAATACATTTTCCAGGTAGGCTAAAGCTTGAATTACACAGTTAGATGAACGATCTCTTTGAATACTTCCATTGATAGGGCGGGTTTGTTGTTTACTTACTTCCAAAAAGACTTAAACTGATTGTACACAGTTAAATGAATGGTCTCCAATTGGGATAATTTTGGGGCCTATCATGGGGTTCTTCACACACACATCGTCCAAACAGACCCCCTAAAATCAAGGCTTCATGGGGTTAAATAGTGTTGAAATAACTGATTCCATTTTTTACTAAAATTTTTCTTTTTCTTTTATTTAAAGTCTTTAATCTAGGGGCTTGGGAACTGTTACTAAATTCAAAAAGGTCTGTTTGGACGATATGTGCGCGGAACTCCATTAATTGATTACATATTTATAGCAATAAAAGACTTTGAAAAAAAGAGCTGGCAAAAATATCCAGTTTATTTGTTCAAAAATTGGAGAAAAGTAGGTTAAGGTAAGGCGCAATTTAAATTATACTCCCTTATATACTAGTTTTACTCTAGTTTGATACAAGGAGATTGTGGAAATAATTTAGAATATTAGGTGAGTAATTTTAGGATTGAAATTGAATTATAATAGTGGTTTGGGTTATTTGTTGGGGGTTTTTAGAGGCGCTTTTTAATAAAAATATTTCGAAAAAAACTGCTTTAAAGATGGGAAGTGGCGTTATGCCAATTGTCAAGTTTAAGGCTATACCAGTACATCTTCAATAATTACTTGTAAATTATTAACTCCCATCCAATTGTTAATATCCAAAGTTCCGGCGATTGCTAATTTTTGACCCTTATTTTTTCGAAGTAAAATTTCAGCCATCTTGCTATCTTCTACGTTAAAAGCAACCGCCGACAGGTTCCCAGAGAATCCAGCAAGATTTTTGGCAGAAAATAGGCATTTTATATGATTTTTGTTGGCACCAATTAAGTTTGCCTTTATAACATTTAGTCCCTCAATAATAAACCTTGGTTTTCTATTTCCGTTGCCAAAGGGTTCTAAGGATTTTAATTTTTCTGCCAAATCAAGATTCGCAC
>JBLHPX010000007.1:0-12432 GCA_047624545.1 Ulvibacter sp. | reverse complement strand
TTCAATCTGCTTACAAGAAGAGTGAGGACATTATTAATAAAGGATTTATAGGCGCTAAAGGTAAGAAGAAGGATACGTATGTTAGGAAGTTTATGGAAAATAACGATAGCAGTATTACTTCTAAGGTTGCAGAAGGTCTTGGAAAGAGTAATTGGTTTGATTCAAATGCAGATCGTTTTGTAAGGAATATTAATAAAAAGAGTGAAAAGGATGCGAAGCGTAGAAATAAAAAGATTACAATAGACGAAAAGGTTAATAATGGTTCTTACAACATAAAAGATGCTGGTGCGGAATTGAAGGATGGAATTGCTAATACGTTGTCAGATGCATTTGAAAAGCGTAATTTGATAAAATCCTCCTTAAACTCCCTATCTTCTATTAGACCATTATCCTCAGCCAACAAAGCCTCTGGTGGCAGATTTTCTGCTATGGGTAGGATGTATAATTCAGAAAGTAGTGGTCTAGATAGATTTCGCGATGCTAAGAAGAATGATGCTAGAACTTTAGCTGAAAATCATTTGATCAATAAAGAAGAGATCACTCCAGAAAGACTTTATGATAAAAGATGGTATAAAAATAACGACGCGCTTATTAAGCAGTTTGAAGGGCGTGACGAAAGGAGAAAAATGAAGAAGAAAGAGTTTGCTGATGATAAAAAAGCATTAGGGCGGGTTAATGCTTATAAAAATAAATATTTACCAAATGAAAAGTTAACCTCTTTAAAACTTATAAAAAAGGTAGCTTCACAACCCGGTAAATTAGTGGGAGGTTTATCTAAATCTGCGGACAAAGTTAATGGGGGGTTTTCTAGTATTCTTACGGCATCCGGATTTAGAAACGAATACAACCCTAAGGAAAGAGAGAAAATTGAAAAAATAATTGATAGGATTGAAATTAGAGGTGGCACAAAAGAGTTAGATAGGGTTGTTGACGAGGTTGGAAAAAAATTCGAAGAGTTTCAGAGCGATAAGGATGTAAATTTAAAAATGAAAGATGGAGAATCTAAGGATCTCATTAATGACCTCATTGGGGAGTTTAATAAATTTGGTAGTGAAGATGTTGAAAAAGTTAAAAAAAGGGCTAAAGAATTCTTGCTGGAAGAGGGTAATGGTAGGGATTGGAGAGAGTTATTTACAGATACCGAAGTTGTAAGTTCAGATGCTAGTGAAGGTCCAGTTATAAATCCGGCGTTGAAAGAGGAGTGAGAAGGATGACGAATAATGCCAGCTCTCATCTATATCCATTTGGGACCAAGGCAGGGTTAATTTTTTGCATTTAAGTTGGATACCTATTGTTTACCCAACTTCGCTCTACCTCTTCCTCTGTTATGCCAATTCCCATCTTTAAAGCAGTTTTTTTTGAAATATTTTTATTCATAAATTATTAAAAAATGCCAGCGCCATGTTAATATGTTGATGATTTAGGGATAAAAAAATAAAGAAAAAAGCTGTTTTAATTCGTATTTTAAAGGTAGGAATTAGTACCACAACCCCCTCCTATCATACTCTTTGGCTGCAATTTTTGAACATTATCTAAGTAAGAAGTAATTTTTTAAATATACCAGAAAATTCATTGCCATTTTTACTTCGTTTAGAAATTTTGGTAATTTTTATTTATTTAAAAATTTTATGCTCCTAGGAGCATCTAATTTCTGGGATGAGCTTTCTCATAGATTTTAAACAATCTATTTTTGTCAATTTTACTGTATCTTCTGGTAGTTGATAGACTCTTATGTCCTAATAACTCTTGAATTGTGCGTAAATCACCACCAGATTCTAGTAAATGCGTTGCAAACGAGTGTCGTAGTGAATGAGGAGTGGTATTTTCTGGTAAATTAAGATAATTTCTAATGTTTTGAAATAATTTTTGAAATAGGGTCGCGTGATATTTTCCACCTCTGATTCCTCGAAAAATTGCTTCATCAGGATAAATTTTAAAAGGGCAGTGGGCTAGATAATCATTAATTCTTTCTTGAATTATTGGTAAAATTGGGATGATTCTTTCTTTATTTCCCTTGCCAATTACGTATAAATTATCTTGATTTAAAATATCTTTTTTAGTGACATTTAGGGCTTCAGATATTCTTAAACCACAACCATAAATTAATGTCAAAAGAGAAAGATCTCTTTTGTTGCACCACTCATAACTATTGAATTCTTTAATTGACGAGATGATCGAGTCAATATCAATTTTGTCAATTGCTCTTGGGACAGTTTTTTCTGATTTTAAAGTTTTAAGATTTTTGATATTAGGATTTTTTATTTGATATTTTCGATCTAAAAATAAAAAGAAATTTTTGATAGTTGAGGTGGCGCGAATAGTTGAGCTTGAAGAATATTCTTTTTCTTTGCGAATGATAATCCAACTTCTAAACTCATTAAGAGTTAAATTTTCTAGAATTTGACAGTTTATTGTGTTTTTACAAATTTCTGAAATTAGTGAAAAGAAAGAATTTAAATCATTTTGATAGGCAATTATGGTATTTTTTGATAATCTTTTTTCAATTTTTAGAAAATTTAGGAATTTTAGAGTAATTTTTTGTAATTCTGAGTTTATACTGATCATAAATTGACAATTTAACTTGCTATCGATAGTTTATCACTAGATTAACTAATATATTAAATATGAAGAATATACCAAATATTTTAACAATTTTTAGAATTATTTTAATTCCAATTATTGTTGCGTCATTTTACTTTCATGGCTTTGTCTCCAATGTTATTGTAGCTTTTCTTTTTGCATTAGCAAGTATCACTGATTTTTTTGATGGCTATTTAGCCAGATATTTTAAGGTTCAGAGTGCCTTTGGTAAGTGCCTTGATCCTATTGCTGATAAATTGTTGGTTATTTTAACTATTGTTATGCTTGTTAATTTTAGTCATGGCAATCTTATTATTTTAATTCCTGGTTTAATTATTATTGCGCGTGAAATTTTGGTTTCTGGCTTTAGAGAATTTTTAGCAAACTACAATATTGAAATGCCAGTTAGTAATTTAGCTAAAATTAAAACTGCTATTCAGATGGGTGCAATTACTTTACTTCTTTTAGGAGAGAATGGTTCCTACTATGTTATTGACGAGCTTTCACTGATGATTGGTGAAGAGGTTTATGTTTCAACTAAGGATATGATAATCGATTATGTAGTAATAATTGGTGGTGTTTTATTTTCTTTAGCTGCTTTTTTAACTATTGTTACTGGCTACATTTATTTAAAACTAGTAGCACAGCATATTAGAAAAATTAATGTTGTATAGTTTAGGATTTTGGAATAAAGTTGAAGGTAATTAGTTTTTGGTAAATGACCCTCACTGAATCACTACGTTCCTCGACTTTACCCTCTGAAGAGGGGGTTGTGGCTAATGAGCTGTTTGTTGGTGGTGATAGTTCCCCCAAGGATGAGTCCGAAGAACGTAGTGATTATGATTAGGTGGGGGTTGTGGTAACTAAGGAACTGTTCAAGTTATTATTTTAAAGCTGAAATTCTAACGTAAATCTTCAATCATAGTTTTGGTAATTTTTGCTAAATCAAATTCAGCCTTCCATTTCCAATCTTTCTTAGCAACCGAATCATCAATTGATTTTGGCCAAGAATCAGCAATTTGTTGTCTAAAATCTGGATCATATTCAATCTCAAAATCTGGATAATATTTTTTAATTTCTTCCGCAAGTTCGGAACATGAAAAACTAGCAGCAGCAAAATTGTAATTAGAATAGTAGTTTAAATCTTCAAGATTTGCGTCGGCAAGTTCAATTGTCCCTCTAATTGCATCATCCATGTACATCATTGGTAAAATTGTGTCTTCTTTTAAAAAACATGTATATTTCTTACCCTCTACCGCTTTATAAAAAATATCAACAGCGTAATCAGTTGTACCGCCACCAGGAAGGGTTTTGCTACTAATTAAGCCAGGATATCTAACTCCACGAATATCCATAGCAAATTTTTTAACATAATAATCACAAAGTAATTCACCAGCAACCTTAGTTACGCCATAAATTGTTTTTGGCAAGAGAATGGTTTCTTGAGGCACATTATCTTTTGGAGTCTCTGGGCCAAAGGCTGCAATTGAGCTCGGTGTAATAATTTGTTTTAATTTATGAATTCTGGCGACTTCAAGAATATTTACTAGGCCATTCATGTTGATATTCCAGCAAAGTTGTGGGTTATTTTCACCATTTGCTGAAAGAATTGCCGCTAAATGGTAAATTTTAGTGATATCGTATTTTGTAACAATATTTTCAAGATTGTTGTAATCTAAAACATCTAATTTTTCAAAAGGCGCAAGGGATGAATTAGTTGAATCCCTAATATCAGAAGCTACGACGTTTTCTTGACCATATTTTTTTCTAAGTTTTAATATCAATTCCGATCCTATTTGACCCATTGAACCTGTAACTAAAATTTTATTCATTATTTTTAAGTATAGTTGCGGGGTTGAGTTTATTTGTTTACCCCACCCTAATTGCTTCGCAATTCTGACCCCCATATGCTCAAGGAGAGTTGTAAAAATAATCTTTGATTATTTTGACGAAGTGAGTTAATATTTTTAATTAATGGAAAATATAAAATATTGAAATAGAAATGACAATTGAAAATAATCCAAAAATTACAATTATTGGCGCTGGCGCTTGGGGTTCTGCAATTGCATCGGTTCTGGCAAGTAATAATCACGAGGTTTTGCTTTACTGTAACGAGGATATTTTTATTGATAATATTAACAAAAGAAACATTTCTCCTAGACTTCCGGATGTCAAATTATCTAAAAAAATAACTGCCAGTAAAGACTTTAAGGATTCGGTTTTTAATGCTGATTATTTATTTTTTGTCGTTCCTTCAAGTGTGGTTAATTTATTATTGGATGACATTAGAAAAATAGATCCAAATTTTTCTAAAAAAATTATCATTTGTACCAAGGGTGTTGATGAAGAAAATTTACAATTATTTAGCGACATTTTTGATCAAAAATTACCAAAATCCAAATATTGTTTTTTATCGGGTCCAAATTTTGCCGTTGAAGTTGTGGCAGGAGTTAAGACCATAACTAATATTGCCTCAAAGGATCAAAATTTAGCTCAGGAATTTCAAAATCTTTTAGAAAATAATTATTTTAAAATTACAATTTTAGATGATATTATTACTACTCAAATTGCTGGTTCGATGAAAAATATTCTTGCAATTGGTTGTGGTATTATTTCTGGCCTCAATCTTGGGGAGAATGTTAAAGCGGGTTTTGTTACTTCTGGTATTTTAGAGATTGCTAAAATGATTGATGTTTTTAATGGCAATAGTAAAAACCTTGTATCTGCCTCTGGTTTTGGCGACTTATTTTTAACATGTTCTAGTAAGAAATCTCGTAATTTTTCACTTGGTTTTGAAATTGCTAAGGGTAAAGATCCGGCAATTCTTCTTTCTGACGTTACTAAAACTTTTGAAGGTGCAAAATCTGTAAAGATATTCTGCAAATTAGCTAAAAATAAAAATGTTGAATTACCGGTTTGTAATTTAATTTATGATATATTATTCTCAGGCTTAAGTGCAGATAGAATTAGTTATTGACTTAAACTACTCTAAATTTTAGAATCATCGCCTCTATGGCAGACGTAGCTCAGTTGGTAGAGCACCAGGTTGTGGTCTTGGTGGTCGCGGGTTCGAGACCCGTCGTTTGCCCCATATTTTTTTTATATTATTATTATGGATCTTATAATTTTGGCTGCATTAGCAATTTTTATTTTCGTTAAACTTAATAAAAAATTAGGTGAATTTGATGATGATCAAAAAAGAGAATCTATTAAAAATTTCTTAAAAGAAAAAACCAATCACCAGGCAAAAAAATCTAAAAAATACAGTGAAGTAGAAAACTCTAACATTGTTAATATCCATCCGAGCAAAGTTAGTAACAAGTCAGACGAGGTGATTAGTCCTGAAGATCTTGATGTTCTTAGTGACATTGATAAAAATATTATTAGTGATGTCAAAGTTATTTTTCAAAAAACAAATCTTTCACCATCGATTTTCATCGACGGAGCTAGAAAATCTTTTGAAATGATTACGGATAATTTTTCTAATCAAAGTTTATCAAAGGTTAAAAACCTTATTTCAAGCAAGATCTACGAACAGTTTCAATTAAATATCGACGATCTAAATAAAAAAAATAGAAAATTAAATTCTCAAATCATTACAATTGACGAGGTTAAGATAATCGCTACTAAAATTGAATCACGTTATGTCTATCTAACTGTTGAATTTGCTTCTCAGCAGATTGACTATGTTACTGAGGGTACCAAGATAATCCAAGGCAGTAAGACTGAGTCGGTTAATATCGTTGATAAGTGGATTTTTAAGAAGAGTATTATTGCTAAGAATCCAGTTTGGTTACTATCAAGTGTACTTTAATTTTTGCACAATTCCTTAAGATCAAAGAGTCTATCGCCTAATCAGAAGATATAAATCCATCAAGTAATAATAATGACAAATAATTTTGAATCAAAAATTGAAGTAAGGGGTAAGGAATATAATTACTTTTCAATTAAAAAATTAGCAAAAATTTTAAATAAAGATATTAGTAAATTGCCGTTTAGTTTGAAAATTCTTGTAGAAAATATTTTGAGATCAGATATCGATCATAAGAAAAAATTAAATGATTGTCAAAATATTATTGATTCAGTCAGGGATTCTTCAAAAAGACAGGAAATTTTCTTTTCGCCTGCAAGGGTTTTAATGCAGGATTTTACTGGTGTGCCGGCAGTTGTTGATTTGGCCGCTATGAGGGATGCTGTTGTGGCTAAGGGTGGAGATGCTAAGAAAATTAATCCACTGATTCCGGTTGATTTAGTTATTGACCATTCAATTCAGGTTGATTTTGCAGGAAGTAATGATGCTGCCAAAAAAAATGTTGATCTGGAAATGCAAAGAAATAAGGAGAGATATGGATTCTTAAAGTGGGCTCAAGAATCTTTTGATAATTTTAGGGCTGTACCTCCAGGGGCCGGCATTTGTCATCAGGTTAATCTTGAAAATTTAGCTAGAGTGACTTTCTCTAAGGAGATTGACGGTAAGTCATATTGCTATCCAGATACCGTTGTTGGTACCGATAGTCATACAACTATGATCAATGGTCTTGGTGTTCTTGGTTGGGGTGTTGGTGGTATTGAGGCTGAAGCCGCAATGCTTGGACAGTCAATTTCAATGCTTATTCCTGAAGTCATTGGCTTTAAACTTACTGGTAAATTAAACGATGGTGTTACTGCTACTGATTTAGTTTTAAATGTTGTTAATATTTTAAGAGAAAAGAAGGTTGTTGGTAAATTTGTTGAATTTTATGGCGATGGTTTAAATAACCTATCTCTTGCCAATAGGGCGACAATTGCTAATATGGCTCCCGAATATGGCGCAACTTGTGGCATCTTCCCAATTGATGATGAGGTTTTAAGTTACATGAGGTTAACTGGTAGAAGTGAAGAAAAAATTGCATTGGTAGAAAAATACGCCAAAGCTGAGAATTTCTTTAGAAATGAAGATGAAGATCCAGAATTTTCTGATATTGCTCAGTTAAATATTAGCTCTATTAAGGCAACAATTGCTGGCCCAAAAAGACCTCAAGATAAGATTGAATTATCAAATTCTAAGGAGGAGTTTAAAAAATTATCTAAAGATATTGGTGTAAATCTTGATGCTGAAGCTAAAAATCTTCCAAAGTTAGGTGAAAAACTTAATCATGGCGACATAGTGATAGCCGCCATCACCTCCTGCACCAACACTTCTAACCCTTCAGTTTTAGTGGGGGCGGCATTAGTTGCCAAAAAAGCTATTGAAAAAGGTTTAAAAATTAGAAAAACCGTTAAAACTTCTTTTGCTCCTGGTTCGCAAGTGGTTGCTGGTTATTTAGAAAATTCTGGATTACAAAAATATCTTGATCAAATAGGATTTAATATTGTTGGTTTCGGCTGTACAACTTGTATTGGTAATTCTGGCGATTTAGACTCTGAGATTAGTAATGCAATTAAAGATAATGACTTACTTGCAACCGCAGTTCTTTCTGGAAATAGAAATTTTGAGGGTAGGGTGCATTCACTCACTAAGGGTAATTATTTAGCTTCTCCGCCATTAGTTGTAGCCTATGCTTTAGCTGGAACTATGAATATTAATCTTGAAAAGGATGCCATCGCTGTCACGGATTCTGGTGAAAAAATTTATCTTAAAGATTTGTGGCCAACAAATGCTGAAATTGAGGTGATAATTAATCAGTTTGTAACTCAAGAAATTTTTATTGAAAAATATGCTGATTTATTTTCTGGCGATAAGAATTGGCAAGAAATTGAAGTAACTAAGTCAGATATTTATTCTTGGGATAAGGACAGTACTTACATTAGGCTTCCAGATTTCTTTAAACCTAAGGATAATAAGGATGTAGACATTAAGGATGCTAAAATTATTGCTCTTTTAGGTGACTCAATTACTACTGATCATATTTCTCCAGCTGGAAATATTGCCAAAAATTCTCCTGCAGCAAAATATTTGGAAGAAAATGGTGTAGATTCTAAAGATTTTAATTCTTATGGATCAAGAAGAGGTAATTACGAAATTATGACTCGCGGTACTTTTGCTAATATTCGTATCAAGAATGAAATTTTAGATAATGTTGAGGGTGGTTACACTAAAAACAATATCGGAGAGACTGTATCAATATATGAAGCGGCGATGGAAGCTAAAAGTGACAATCAGTCATTAGTAGTTATTGCTGGTAAGGAATACGGCACTGGATCATCAAGAGATTGGGCGGCAAAAGGTACTAACTTACTTGGAATTAAGGCGGTAATTGCTGAGAGTTTTGAGAGAATTCATCGTTCTAATCTTATTGGTATGGGAGTTTTACCTTTGATGTTTGAAAATGGTCAAAGTAGAAAATCTTTAAATCTTATTGGTGATGAAAAAGTTTCAATCAAAATTGGTCATAACATCTCTCCAAAAGATATTATTGAATGTCAAATCACTAAAAAAGATGGCGCAATAATTGATGTTAAGCTTCTTTCTAGGATTGATACTGAGAATGAAGTAAAATACTACAAGGCAGGGGGTATTTTGAACTACATGCTATAATTGCCATTTTATTTTTAATTTTGAAGTAGATAGCTACGACTACAATTAAAAATAAAATCTAAAAGAAAAAATACTTTGATAAAATAGGTAATACGCCCATATTTCACGAGGCTTTTTATGAATGTCTAGTAAAAAGATAAAAAAAATCTGTTTTAACTTGTATATTTTAAAGATGGGAATTGGTATTATATCCTTTGTAAAAATTATTACTCTCCAGCATGAAAAATTTTAAAGAACCTCAGCTATCGTGAGGGTAAAAGCTGTTATTTTTTTTAAAACCTCCTTAAAATCATATGGTATTATGTTCTTGCAATGCCTAAGAATTTATAATAAATAGATCAATGAACAAAACTCAAAAGAAAAAGAAGATTGTTTTAATTGATAGTTATTCTTTTGTATTTCGCGCTTATTTTTCAATGCCAGGACTAGTCAGAAAGGACGGGACCCCAGTTGGTGCCGTTTATGGTTTTACTAAAATGATGCTTCGTTTACTAGCATCTCTTGATTTTACTCACATTGTAGCAGTTTTTGATTCGGGGTCTAAGACTTTTCGTAATGAAATTTATCCAGAATACAAAGCGCATCGCCCAGAATGTCCAGAAGATCTAAAGCCGCAATTTCCTATTATTCGCCAAGTTGCAGAATCTTTAAACATGGCCACTTTAGAAAAGAAAAATTATGAAGCGGATGATTTAATTGCAACTATTGCTAAAATGGTCGATCCCGAGGAATATGATGTTCTTATTATTTCTCCTGATAAGGATCTGATGCAATTGGTTTCTGATCATATCAAAATTTATGATGCTGGAAAAGATAAAATGGTTGATCGTGAGGTAGTAAGAGAAAAGTTTGGTGTTAATCCTGAGCAAGTTTTGGATATTTTGGCTTTAATGGGAGATGCAGCTGATAACATTCCTGGTGTTAAGGGGGTTGGTCTAAAAACTGCCAGTGAGTTAGTTTCTAAATTTGGTTCGATGGAAAATATTTATCAAAATTTAGACCAAATTACACAAAAAAAAAGAAAAGAATATTTGGAAAATGATCATGAAAATGCAAAATTATCAAAAATTTTAGCACGTTTGGAAGAAAAAGTTGATTTTGAAGATGATATTTCTGATTTTGCAGTTCGTCCTATTGATCCAAAAAAATTAATTAGTTTTTTAGAAGCGCAAAATTTTAATTCTTTAGCGATTAAGGTGAGGGCAGAATTTAATTATGGCAATGATAATATTTCTAATGAAATTAGTCAAAATCAACAAAGTAATTTAAAGAAACTAAAAATTACGGAAATAAAATCAAAAAATGACTTAGAGAAATTAGAAAATTCTAAAAAATTAGCAAAATTTGTAATTTTTGATGCAAATTTGATAGAAAATGGTCCAGATCAGACTTCTTTTAAGGATTTTACACTTTCATTTCCTCAAAAAGATGATAAGATGGAGGAAGTATTTTATTTCGGAGAGGAGGTTTGGCAAGAAAATACCGATTTATTCACTCAAAAAGATATTGAAAAAAAAGATAGTTTAGCAATCTTAAAAAATATTTTAGAAGATAAGGATATTATTAAAATTGGTTATAAAGTTAAAGAAGTTAAGAAATTTTTTGCTAAAAACGATATTACATTTGTGGCAGATGACATTGCTTTAATGGGTTATGTTTTAAATTCTTCTTCTGGAAAGTCTAATATTAGAAATTTAATTACCGAATATCTTGGTGATGAGGAAGGTGAAAATTTAGGGCAATTTTTTGATGATTTAGATAGGAATAAGAAGAATTTAGCTCTAGAAGAAAATTCTAAGAGGTTTGAAATTTTGGTGGCACGGAATTATTTTATTTTTAATTTATTGCCAATTCTAAAGACTGAGTTAGAAGAAAAAAAGCTAGAGAAAATCTATCAAGATTATGAAATTCCCCTAATTGATATTTTGATTAAAATGGAAAATAGGGGAATTGATGTCTCGGCTTTAAAATTAAAAAACCTATCAGATGAATTTGGGGGAAAGTTAGAAATTTTAACTAAGGAAATTTATGTATTATCGCAAGAGGAGTTTAATATTGGGTCACCAAAGCAATTATCACATATTTTATTTGAAAAACTATCATTAGAGGGTGGTAAAAAATCTAAAAGCGGCGCTTTTTCAACGAGTTCTGATATTTTAGAAGAATTAAGTTTGTCTGGACATATAATTGCTGAAAAGGTTTTGGAGTGGCGTCATATCGCAAAATTAAAAAATACTTACTCTGACGCCTTACCAAGATCAATTTCACCAGAGGATGGAAGGATTCATACAAATTATTCTAATATCACGACAATTACAGGAAGGTTAAGTTCTAATAATCCAAATTTACAAAATATTCCAATTAGAAGTGTTGATGGGGTAAAAATTAGAAATTCTTTTGTAGCTAAAAAGGGCTGTAAATTGATTATGGCTGATTATTCACAAATTGAGCTTCGAGTTTTGGCTTCTATGGCTAATATTCCAAATCTTAAACAATCTTTTATTGATAATAAAGACATTCATACCATTACTGCCAGTCAAGTTTTTGATATTCCGTTGGAAGAGGTGACTTCTGATGTCAGGCGTAAAGCTAAGGCAATTAATTTTGGGATAATTTATGGCATAAGTTCTTTTGGTTTAGCAAAGCAGCTAAAAATTTCCAAAAAAGATGCCAAAACATATATGGATCAATATTTTGATACTTATCCAGAAATTAAGGAATTTATGGAATCAACCACAGAAATTGCTAGAAAGCAAAATTTTGTTGAGACTATTATTGGTAGAAAATGTTTTTTACCTGAAATTAATAGTAAAAATCATATCAGAAGATCTCTTGAAGAAAGGTTGGCGATTAACGCTCCAATTCAGGGCAGTGCGGCGGATATCATTAAGCAGGCAATGATTAATTTAGATGAGGCTTTAGAGAGTGGAGATTATGAAAGTAAAATGCTATTACAAATTCATGATGAATTAATTATTGAAGCTCCAGATAATGAAATTAACGAGGTTAGTGAATTGATAAAAAAGACTATGGAGGGCATAAAATTAATTGATGTCTATTTGAAAGTGGATGTAAAAATTAATGATTTTTGGGGGTGAAAAACAAATTCAAAGGTCCTATGAGACCATTCATTTAACTGGAGCCTATCATAAAATTGTCATTTACATAGTTCTTATGATAAGCTCTACACCCTTGACTTTTCATCCATCATCACTTATAATTAAGACTATTATTTATTTACTCTCTTTACACCCTTATATAGCTACTGATGTCAATTACAATAAATTAGATAAAACTAATTAATTTTAGATTGTATTTGACACAACCTTAATAAA
>JBLHPX010000006.1:0-12433 GCA_047624545.1 Ulvibacter sp. | reverse complement strand
TAGCATGGACGCAATTATTCATATTTGCCGCCACATGACTTTCTTCATTAATAGAACCGACATTTTTACAAAAAACTGCAGGGCGGTATTCTATATGCATTAATGTATTAATATCGCAATTACCCTCAGACCAAGTACCCTTAGACCATTTCCAACTATTCGGTAAAAACAATAATATTTGCCCCTTTCTTAGGTAAATAGGATCATCAAATACACTAAGAAACTCTCCAATTGAGTTTGTATTCTCGACTTGTTTAACAGGTACATCTTTTACAAAATCAGTATTAAATTTTTCACGAATAACACCTCCAGATGTATCTTGATTAATGATGGCAATCTTCAAATTACATGATTTAGCACTTGTTTGTGGCGTAAGTGGTTCAGGATAAAAAAATCTAACATATCCTGACCTTTCTAATATCACATGCTTTATGTCACGAATATTTATGGTACAATCAGTTCCAGACACAGCTGCGGATTGATTTGGAGGTAATATTATCTCATTACTTACACTGTAATCACTATTTGCAAAAGTAACAGAGCAGTCATCGCCACTGTACTTTACTAACCTGTATTTATTAGGATCCAATGCAATATCCCCTGCGTCTGAAAAATAAGAATAATCAGTGCCAGATAATACTCCGCCATTCTCATATATACCATCACTATTATTCAATATGGCTCCACCATATTTACCAAGATTTTTAGGATTAGGATGAGTAATGTCATACTCAGAAGTATCGTATTTTTCAGCATATATTGCTAGGTTACCACTATCACTATCAGCATTTTTAATTTTTGAAATTAATGCTTGATCTATATTTTCAACAATACCAGTACTAGTATCAATAGACCTCCTCTTAAGATTTTCATAAAACCCTATTTTATTGTAATTCTCAGCATAACAGTTTGTAACCAGATCGTTCATATTAAATGGAGTGCCATCATTTTTGAAAGCGCTATAAATCCCACCACCCCAATTGTTACCATCACCAGAAGAAAAGCATTTCCACAACCTAGGATCGGGATCTATTGGATAATCTCCTATTGCTCTTTCATTTTCGGTGGCACCAGATGAAGCAATATAATTAGTTGGAAATTCCTGAATATATGCATAAAGACGAGAGAATCCTATATGAGCATCTTCTTCCCAACCAGTCGATAGAGATGTCGGGCTGCCCGATGATGTGTTAATTTGACCACTTACCATAAAAATAGTATCATCTCCTGCTGAAAAATCATAAGCAGAAGCTGAT
This sequence comes from Ulvibacter sp., assembly GCA_047624545.1. Classification (GTDB taxonomy): domain Bacteria; phylum Pseudomonadota; class Alphaproteobacteria; order Rickettsiales; family UBA1997; genus CAJQHK01. Next base: position 11,177 of record JBLHPX010000006.1, on the reverse strand, counting down.
AAGACATCATTTTTTTGAATATATTGATGACCAATTGCTGATCCATATCTGTAACCATCTCCAAAAAAAGCAATGATAGGATTAGCATCTCCTCCAAAAGAAATATCTCCAGCCGCTTTAATAAAAATTTTAGTATCACGCTTTAAGTTTAATCCAGATGTAGAAGCAACTGTTTTTAAGGTGGTGCGCTCCCAAGGGGAATTTGATAAGGAAGGCTGAAGCTGTTCCCGAACTTGACAAATTATTTTAGCTTCATTAAAACAACTCATCTTATTTTCATTAGAAAACGTAGGTGCGTCATATTTTAGGCCATCATAATCTATGCAGCCCAGATTCTCTAGAAATTGATCAGAAGCAGAAGCAGAAGATAGCATATTGCCCAGATTATTATTCTCATCAAGGGTTGGGGTATCTTCAATCATTGACCAATCACAACCCGAGGACAGGATTCCACTGGCATCCACGGTAACAATTTCAGTATCGTAGGCGCCGTAATCTTCTGGATCAATGCAACCGCTACCGCAAGCAGAAACTACGAATATCAAACTGAATATTAAGTAGCGTCCGTTTTTAATAAAAATACGGTTATTACTTGAGGCTTTTCTTAATGATAAAAATGGTAAGGTTGCGTTTTTGAATTTTTGAAAAAAATTCATGAAGTAAATCTAAATTTTTGAAATATAGATCTCGCTACCAGATTCTTTAAATTTTTGACTCATTTTATCCATCTCCTCTTGATTATTAGCAAAATCTCTAACGTCTTGGGAGATTTTCATAGAACAAAATTTTGGCCCACACATTGAACAAAAATGAGCATCTTTGGCGCCATCAGCTGGTAAGGTCTCGTCATGAAAGGATCTTGCCATTTCTGGATCAAGTGCAAGATTAAATTGATCTTCCCATCTGAATTCAAAACGAGCCTTAGATATTTCATCATCCCACTCCTTAGCGACTGGATTACCTTTAGCCAGATCTGCCGCATGAGCTGCAATTTTATAAGTGATAACTCCCGTACGAACATCATCCTTATTTGGAAGTCCTAAATGCTCTTTTGGCGTAACATAGCAAAGCATTGCCGTACCGTACCAACCAATCATGGCAGCACCAATGGCTGAAGTGATATGATCATAGGCTGGAGCAATATCAGTAGTTAGTGGCCCCAAAGTATAGAACGGCACTTCATGACACCATTCTAATTGCTTTTCCATATTTTCCTTAATCAAATGCATAGGCACATGACCAGGACCTTCGACCATGGTTTGACAATCATATTTTAAGGCAATTTCAGTTAATTCTCCCAAAGTTTTTAACTCAGCAAATTGAGCTTCATCATTGGCATCTGCAATTGATCCAGGACGAAGACCATCACCCAAAGAAAATGAAACATCATAAGAAGATACAATGTCGCAAATTTCTTCAAAATTAGTATAAAGGAAGTTTTCCTTATGATTAGATAGACACCATTTGGCCATTATTGCACCACCACGACTAACAATTCCAGTCACTCTGTTTGCAGTCATAGGTATAAAAGGTAATCTCACGCCAGCATGAATAGTAAAGTAATCAACGCCCTGTTCACATTGCTCAATTAGAGTGTCGCGATAGAGCTCCCAAGTCAAGTCCTCAACAACCCCACTAACCTTTTCTAAGGCTTGGTAAATTGGCACTGTGCCAACTGGAACTGGACAATTTCTTATAATCCATTCACGAATATTATGAATATTTTTACCAGTTGATAAATCCATTAAAGTATCGCCACCAAAACGAATTGACCAAATCATTTTTTCAACCTCCTCCTCAACGCCAGAAAAAATTGCCGAATTACCAATGTTAGTATTAATTTTAACAAGAAAATTACGACCAATAATCATCGGTTCCGACTCTGGATGGTTGATATTATTTGGAATAATCGCCCTACCAGAAGCAACTTCATCACGCACAAATTCAGCAGTTATTATGCCAGGTAAGTTTGCGCCGAAGCTATTCCCAGAATATTTCGAACTAATCTCTTTGCGACCTATATTCTCTCGAATAGCAACATATTCCATTTCTTTTGTTACGATACCCGCCCTAGCATAGGCTAATTGCGTAGGTCTTTTGCCTTTTTTTCCTCTAAGAGGTTGAAAGTTAGTTAAGTCAAATTCAGGAACTGAAGATTTAGCGCCTTTAACAAAAATACCATTATCTTCAGGCTTACTATTTCTACCATCATACTTTTCAACGTCATTCCTCTCCTCAATCCATTCCTGCCTTAACTTAGGTAAGCCCTTATTAAGATCAATATTATTAGAAAGTTTTGGATCGGTGTAAATACCAGAAGTATCATAGACTATAAAAGATTTTTTTTCCGATCCTTTAGAAAGATTGATTTGCCTCATGGCAATTTTTACATCATCAAATTTCTCACTTTCAATATAGGTTTTTTCTGAAGATGGTAACGGACCAACGGTAATATTTTTAATCATTCTCTAATATATTTTATTTCAATAAACTCATCATACCAATTCCTACCTATAATACTAGGTGGAAAATAGCATAAACTAGCCTCATCTCTTAAATCTATAATTACCAAAAAGCCTCATACCCTAGATCATTTTTTAGAAATTTTAACCTTAAAATATTTTGCTATATAATGCATTATAAATGAGAATTACTATTATTTAAACATTAGATGAGTTTAAGATCAACCAATTACTTTTATAAAATTAATATATTTTCTTTGATTTTTCTTAAAATGATTTTTACCATTAGATTTTAATAAAAAATTCTAAAAATGATGATAAAAAATACAGCAATTAACGGTCTTGGTAGAATAGGAAAGGCAATTTTAAGGGCAAAATTTGAAGAAAATTATGATGACATTAATATTGTAGCTATTAATTCTTCAGCAACAACCGACAGAATTATCCATCAAATTAAATATGACTCAATTCATGGTATTTTTAATAAAAAAATTACCAAAAAATCAGAAAATATTATCGACATAGAGGGTCACGAAATTCAAATTGTTAGAGGCAGAAATCCTGAAGAATTACCTTGGGATAAGTTAAAAGTTGATATTGTTTTTGAGTGCACCGGAGCTTTTAAAACCATTACAGACAATAACAAGCATTTAAAAGGGGGTGCTAAAAAAGTAATTATCTCAGCCCCAGCAAAAGATAAGGAAATAAAAACTATAATTTATGGTGTGAATGATAAAATTTTAGACCAAAATGATAAAATTATCTCAATTGGGTCTTGCACTACCAACTGCCTAGCACCAATAGTTAAGATTCTAAATGATGCAATTGGCATTGAAAAAGGCTTCATGACCACAATTCACGCCTACACTAATGATCAAAATATTGTTGACGCTAATCATAGTGACCCAAGAAGAGCAAGATCTGCCGGCCTCTCAATGGTCCCAACCTCAACTGGCGCAGCCTCTGCTATTGGGATAGTTCTGCCCGAATTAAAAGGTAAGTTAGATGGAGGAGCTATCAGGGTCCCAACCCCAAACGTTTCAATGGTTGATCTTAATTTTATTGCTAAAAGAGGGGTTTCTGTTGATGAGGTTAACTCTTTAATGTTACAAAAATCAAAAGAAGGTAAGATGAATAAAATCTTACAATATGTCGATGAACCCTTAGTTTCTATTGATTTTAACCATAATCAATATAGCTCTTGCTTTGATTCCACTCAAACCAAAGTTATTGATAATTTAGTAAAAATTTGCTCTTGGTATGATAATGAGTGGGGGTTTTCAGTCAGAATGCTTGATGTAGCAAGAATTCTATAACAGCGCTCAACCCACAGCAGGATTATTTGAAATCTAAAATCTTACTTGATATTGATCTATCTTTTTAACTTTGTGATACTTATTTACCACCTCTGAATTTAAAAGAATAAAAAAATCTCCGTAGCGATCTATAAACAAGGATCAATAAAAATATTATTAGTTTTTTGGCACAAACCCCATTGCCACAATATAATCCTCCTTCGACTCCTTCCTTGATGATTTGGGCTTAAAATGTTTAACCACCTCAAAATTATCTTTAAGTTTTTTAAATAATTCCTGTTCCGAACCACCTTGAAAACTTTTTCCAATAAAAACACCACCCTCCTTAAGAAATTTAATGGCGAAATCCAAACAATCATCAAGTAAAGAGATGATCCTTATATGATCGGTTGCCACGTCACCACAAGTATTTTGAGCCATATCACTCATAATAATATCGCATTTTTTACGATTTTTAAAATCCTTCTTTAGAATATTTTCAATAATCTGAATGATATCTGGGTCAGTAAAATCTTGTTGAATAAATTTTACCCCCTCAATCTCTTCAATTTCCAATAAATCAAGGGCCAAAATATTGCCTGAATTTTTTTCAGAGGCAATCTGACTCCAGCCACCGGGAGCGGCACCAAGATCAATAATCATCTTATTTTTTTTGAAAATTTTAAATTTTTCATCAATTTCAATAATTTTAAAAGCAGCCCGAGAACGATAATTAAGCATTTTTGCTTGCTTAACATAAGGATCATTAATCTGCCTTGAAAGCCATCTTGCCGAAGAATTTGTTCTGCCTCTCGCGGTTTTTAACTTGGTAAATCTATTTCTTATATTTTTTTGCATCTTCTATTAGCATTACTGGTATATTATCTTCAATCGGATAGGCTAAATTACACTTTTGGCAAATTATTTTACCTTCCTTTTGAATAATTCCATTTTTACAAATTGGGCAAGCGAGGATTTCCAATAACTTTGAATCCAATCTAGAGTTCTGGTTCATTTTTTTATTAATATTTGACTCAAATAATTTTCAAGATTATAGTCGTAATTTCGGAGATTGCAATTTTAAACAGGGTTTGTGTTAAACAAAATATATCAAAAATTTAAAAAGGTTGGAAACCTTAAAAATCTGTTATCTCGTATTTTTCAATCGCTAAAATACTCCGTTAGAGATACTATCCTCCATGATGGCGTAGAACATGCTGGATATCTAGCGTTTTTATTTATTTTATCATTATTTCCATTTTTAATTTTTTTAGTCTCAATTGCTTCGATTATTGGCAATTCAGAAACTGGAACTAATCTTATTAACCTACTATTCGACTCTATTCCGCCAAAATTTCTATCTTCTGTCAAAACAAGAATTGATGAAATCACCTCAGGCCCACCACAAAGCGTGTTAACAATTGCTTTTGTTGGTATCATCTGGACAGCATCTTCGGCAATCGAAGGTATCAGAACCATTCTTAATCGAGCTTATCGCATCGATTCTCCTCCGGCATATATTTGGCGCAGATTAATGAGTATAGTACAATTTATATTGTTTGTATTAGTTATTATTACCTTAACTACCTCCTTTGTAACATTTAGCATATTTAGTATTTTTGATATATTTCATATTGACACAAGTTGGGTATATTTAAAAAAACTTCTTATCACTTTAGTCTCCGTTAAAATGATTGCCTTCATTTACTATATTATTCCAAACGCTAAGCAAAAAGTAAAAAATACCTTACCTGGTGCGATTATTTGTGTAATTTTATTTTGGCTAATATTGCAATTATTTGTTCTATATTTGCAAAACTTTAATCAATTTAATTTATTATATGGTAGTTTAGCAGGAATAATTGCAACTTTGATGTTCTTTTTTTTGGTAGGACTTGCCTTCATAACAGGTGCCGAATTTAATTATCATTTTAATAATAAAAAACAAAAATGAAATTACCCGAATGGCCATCACCAAAAGGATATAGAGATATAAAATTCGGCCTCGACAGAGTGTATGATTTGTTGGAGAGGTTGGGAAATCCGCATTACCTATTGCCGCCAACAATTCATATCGCCGGAACTAATGGTAAAGGATCAAACATTGCCTATCTTGACGCAATCTTTACTGACGCCGGCTACAAAGCTCATAAATACACCTCGCCACATCTAGTAGAATTTAACGAAAGAATCATTCTCGCCGGAAAAGAAATTACCGACGACTATTTAACTAAAATTTTAAATGAATGTAAAAAAGCTGCCGAAATAGAGCCAAAAATTAACGTAACTTTTTTTGAAGGAATAACAGTCGCAGCCTTTTTAGCATTTTCTAGAATTGAGGCCGATATTTTATTACTAGAAGTTGGTATGGGCGGAAGGTTAGACGCCACTAATGTAATTTTAGATCCAATAGCAACTATTATCACGCCGATATCCAATGATCATCAAGAATTTTTAGGAAATTCGCTAGCAAAAATTGCCTTCGAAAAAGCTGGAATTATCAAAGAAGGAGTTCCTGTAATAATTGGTAAACAAAAAAACGAGGCTTTAAAAATTTTAACTCATATTGCTCAAAAAAAAAATTGCCCCCTCTACATTTTAGGAAGAGATTGGGACGTTACCGATGAGGGTAATAAAATAAAAATCAATATTAATGGTCACAAACTAAAGCTACCTCCACCATCACTAGTAGGAGGTCATCAAATAGAAAATGCCAGCACTGCCGTTGCTGCAATTTTATCACAAAACTCTCTTGAAGTCTCTGATCTCAATTTATTTCACGGTCTTACGCAAGTTAAGTGGCCAGCCAGACTTGAAAAAATTCAATCTGGTAAACTAGTAAACAAATTAATCAAAAATTTTGATATCTACCTTGATGGCGGTCACAATGAAAATTCTTCTCAAGCCGTTAATAATTGGCTAATTAAAGAAAATATGAAATTGATTAAAAGAAATATTAAGCCCCCACCGACTTATCTTGTATGCGCTATGCTTGAAAATAAAAATATTTTTCGCTTCCTAAAATACCTCTCAGGCAGCGTTTACTTTGCGATAGGTATGGCAATTAAAGATGAAAACCAAACAAAAACAGCAGAAAAAATTGCCAAAAATGCTTTAGAAGTTGGTATTAGGGCCATAGATGCCAAAGACTTTACTGAAGCATTTAATTATATTAAGATGATAGATGAGGATAGAAAAAAAACTGAAAAGGACTTTCTTAGAAAATTAAACCCATTTAAGAAAAATAATAAGGCTAAAATTTTAGTTTGTGGATCGCTATATTTTGCCGGTCAATTCATGGAAGAAAATGCAGAAAAATAAAGATAAAGAACAGACTAAAAAAGAGAAATTGCAATCTGCTCTTCGTCAAAATCTATTACGTCGTAAATTATCAGACGATAAAAATAACAAAAATAAAGCAAAATGAACAAAATAGCTTTCCAAGGATCTTTTGGCGCTTACTCACACTTAGCCTGTAATGAATTTTACCCAGACTATGAATCAATAAATTACAGAAGCTTTAAAGAGGTGTTTCAAGCCGTAATTGATGAAGAAGTGGATTACGGAATTCTTCCTCTAGAAAATTCATATGCTGGACGAGTTTCTGAAATTCACAATCTTTTACAAAATAGTAATCTATTTATTACTGCCGAGCATTTTCTTAAAATTGAACATAATTTAGTCGCCCCTAGGAGCAGTAAAATTTCTGATATTAAAAAAATATACTCTCATCCCCAGGCTTTAATGCAATGTAGCGAAAATATTGACAAGAATATTGAGCAAATTAGCTATAGCAATACAGCTGATGCGGCTGCCTTTATTGCCAATAAAAACGACAAAACGTTGGGAGCAATTTGCTCTAAATATGCAGCAAAAATTCATAATTTAGAAATTTTGCAAGAAAATATGCAGGATACTAAAAATGATAACATGACCATTTTTATGGTTATTTCTAAAAAATGCATCACACCAGATCCAAATAAAAAAATTATTACCACACTTTCTTTTACAATTCGTAACATTTCGGGCGCTCTGTACAAATCTCTTGGCGGTTTTGCCACCAACAATATTAACATGATTAAGCTTGAAAGCTACATTCCCGGGGGCATCTCTCAACAAGCTAAATTTTTTATTTCAATTGAAGGAAGTCCAGAAGATAGGAATATTGCCTTGGCACTTAGTGAGTTAGGATTTTTTTCAAAAACAACTAAATTAATTGGTATTTACAACGCCGACCCAAAAAGGTTTAATGCCAGTTACAACTTATAATGCATTATATAGTAAAATATTTTAAGGTAAAAAATGTCAAGAAAGAACTGCCTTACGCCCATAAGGTATGCAGCTTTTTGGTAATTAGAAACTTAAAAGATAGAGCTAAATCACGCCATTACTTATCCAACATTGTGGGTGGAAATTGGCACGATACCAATCTCTATCTTTAATGCGACTAAGAAATAAAAATCTAATCTCCTATTCTCTTCTCGCTTTTTGCTTAGCCTTTATGGGTTTACCGCTATATATTTACTTACCTAATTATTATGCTGATAATTTTGATATTACCCTACAAAGTATCGCCTTAATCTTATTTGCAACTAGATTAATAGATACCATTCAAGATCCAATTTTTGGCTTAATTAGCGACAAATATTTCCACTTAAAAAGAAAAATAATTTTCTACCTCTCTCCCATTATGGGGTTTTCATTTTTGCTATTGTTTCACCCTTTAGATTTTTTAAATATTCATCTTTGGTTGATAATTTTTTTAATTATTACTTTTAGTTTATTTAGCGCTATTTACATAAATTATCAATCCTATTCAGTTAATTTTAGTCGCGACTATCACGTAAAAACAAAAATTATTGCTTATCGCGAAATAGCCTTTATTTCTGGCATCATATTTGCCGCCCTCATCCCATCTGTTTTATTTAAAATTTTTGACGAGGTAACCAGTTTTCTTATAATAGGATTTATCTATTTTATTTTAACAATTGTCTTTTCCTCAATTTTTTACTTTTTTGCTCCGAAAAATAATTACCAAACTAAACAAAAACCTAACTTTAAAGAAATTTTTACCAACAAAACTCTTAGAAAATTTGCACTGGTCTTTCTATTTAACATGCTCTCATCTGTTATTCCAGCGATATTAATTATGTTTTTTGTTGAAAAAATATTAGATGCTAAAAATTTGGTTGGAATATTTTTACTTCTTTATTTTACAGGCTTAATGGTAGGTACCCTACTTTGGGCAAAATTATCAAAAATTCTTGACAACAAGCCCAAAACTTGGCTTATTTCTATGTCGTTAACCTTACCTATCTTTAGTTTTTGTTATTTTTTAGGCGATGGTAATATAATTTATTATGGCGTAATTTGTATTCTTTCTGGGGTTTCCTTTGGCGGTGATTTTGCTCTAGCCTACTCTATCCTAACTGATATTATTCAAAAAGATAAATTAGAAAATAACCAAACAATTATTTTTGGATTTTGCAATTTTATTATAAAAATTTCTCTGACCCTCGCTTCTTCTGTTTTAATTTATTTTATAGGTTTTTTTGAAAATAATATATCCTTACAAGCTAATTTTATCTCATTTTCTTATGCCTTATTGCCAATATTTTTTCGAATAATTGCCGGCTCTCTACTTTATAAAAATTTTAAGAAATGAATACAGACTGGTAAATACGATGCTATATCAAAGTTTATCTATAATACAATATTTAGGTAAATTAGTTTGGGTTAGAAATTTATTATTAAATTTATGCTTAATATCGGAATATATTTAGATAAATTTTATGATAATTTTTGGCCCAAAATAAGAAGCATAGATGTTGCACTATAGATGAACTTTAGTATTAACCCAAGATTCACCTATTTAATTTTAGAAATTTTTATATCTTACCATTAACAACTCTGTCATGTTTTAAAATATAGGTTTGATTAGATTTTAATTTAATATTGATTTCTACCTGACCAACAATATTTAATGGAGGCGTTTTAACATTAGGTGGTAATCCCGAGATAACTCTCCATTTCCTTGGGCTTAGTGACCAAACTACATCAGCTTCGTAAGGGTTGACTGATGCAATAAAAATATCACTACCCTTCACATTACTTACAGAAGACATCTTACTGCCATTAACCCATATAGACCACTTATCATCTGATAAATAAAGAATTGATGACAAATATATCTTTCCAAAAGCAGTAACTTCTTTAATAACAACTGTTTTCTTTTGTGTTTTTGTGACTAAGTCTGCAGAGTTGAGAGTTTTCCTGATATATCCCAACTCTTCATCAGAAAACATTAGAGACTTAAATCTATATTTTTTCTTCTTAGAGAGAGTTGGTTTATTTATTTTAGATAAAACATTTTTTATAGTGTCTATATCACTCTTCTTTTGAAAAACTTCGTTTGCAACTTCACCTTCTGCAGCTTTCAACTCTACAGACTTGGTAACTTTTTTTGCCAAACTTTTACTCTCTTTGTTGGCGTAGACATTGCAAGTGAGCAAAATAAAAGCAAAAAAGAGAGAAATAACCCTACTCATTCCCATATTATTGAAAATTAAAATTCTAAAATAAACATTTCGCGCAATATTTATAACTTAACTATATTTATACTTTTTAATTATAGTAAGTAAACATATTCAAGTTCTTAGTAACCTCTGCACAATTAAATCACTTCCAAGGCAGTTACCTTATTCCTATCTTAAATACCATTCCCCCTCATGATGAGATACCATGTATAATCTATGTTAAAATCTATAATAAATTGATCATATTCTTTCTTTTTTATTTTTAAAATTTCTTTATATAGATATTTGTCTCTTTTTTTAGTAATTGACATGTCGCTGATAATAAAAAATCCAGCCAAATCATTGATAATATCGCCAATAAAATCTAAACCCTCGATATCGGTCATGACAGAAAAAGATATATTACCATCAGCAGAATCTAAATATAATTTTTGTAAACTTAGAGATCTGATCTCTATTTTTTTTTTCTTTGATTCAGTTGTTACGAGATTATGTGTCTTGTATTTTTTAGAAATAGATTTAATTTTATCTTTTAAATAATTAAGTTTTATATTCTTTAGGCCCATAAGATCTAAACTAGACTGATCCCACCTCTCCTTATACCCCTTAACCTCAGCAACCTTACCTTCAATACTCCTTGTATCCTTTTGAAGTCTGGCAATATTAATGTCAATATTTTTTACCTCCTTATTATGTTGAGATTGAGATTCTTTTTCTATATTTTGAAAAAGAAAAATAACGCCCACAAAAGAACAGGTGAAAAGAATTTCAGCAAGAATCTTACCAAGATACGTACGAACCTTTTTATCATAAAAATTAACCTTCTTCTTAATGTTAAGATCTTCTAGTCTGGGTTTTTGTTTTTTTTTATCTTCCTCTAGCAT
>JBLHPX010000005.1:0-12914 GCA_047624545.1 Ulvibacter sp. | reverse complement strand
ATTTTTGTAAGTAAGAAAAATTTTTTTAGCAAATTTAGCAAAAATACGATTTATCTTTCCTAGGTGAGCATTTTGCTCGTGAAGAATTATATTTTTACGAAGAATGGTTGCGGCACAAAGTGTGGGAAAGGTTGCATAACCCCCGAAGGCAATAACAAATTTTGGACGAAAAAACAGCATCTGAAAAAATGCCTGCAAGATGCCAAAAAATATCTTTATTCCCGCTATAAATGTAAATCTAAAAGATTTTCCTATTTGTGAGGAGGAGATAATATTGTGACCAAACTTGTCGGTTACAAAGGTATAATTTTTATAATTTTTATTAGCAAAGATCTTAACTTTACAGCCCTTGCTAGACAATTCCTCGGCCAAAACCCTTGCCGGAAAAATATGACCCCCAGTTCCGCCGGTTGCGATGATTATTTTTTGATTTTTTAGGTCAAGCATTCTCAAACTCTGTTGATCTATTTTTTTTTGCAATATTTTCTAAAATAGAATTAACAAATTGTACTTTTGATTCGCCATCAAAGCTAGAGGCGATATCAGTATATTCACTAATTATTACTTTAGTTGGAATTTTGTCAAAATATTTGATTTCAAAAATTGCAACCCTTAGAATTTGCTTTGTAATGTTTTCAATTTTTTGCAAGGTAAATTCTGGATCTAAAAATTCCTCAATTTCTTGATCAAGAACAGTGAGTGACTGAATTATATTGGCGATAATATTATTTAAATGTTTCTTATCAATTTTGGATCGATATGATTTTACGTCATCTTCAAAATTAATTAAATAATAATCAAGCATTTCTTCCTTGATATCTTCAATCTTTTTTGATTTATTATAAAAATCATATTGAAAAAGAATTTGAATTGCCATCAAGCGAGAAACAGATTTTTTAACTATTAAAATATTTTTACTATTCATTATTATGTCTATTACTAAAGAACAATTAGAAGAGGTTAATCTAGTACGAGAAAATAAATTTACAACCCTCCGTCCTGTTTCTGAAGAGTTGGAAAAAATTTTATATGAAATTTTTCCTGTTTTAGATCATGGTTTTGTAAGGGTTGTGGATTACATGGGAGACGATTCTTCTGTTGTACAGGCTGCTAGAGTCTCTTATGGCAAGGGCACAAAGAAGGTGAGTGAAGATAGAGGCTTAATTAATTATCTAATGCGCCATCGTCACACCACACCCTTTGAAATGTGCGACATCAAGTTTCATATTAAATTGCCAATCTTCATTGCCAGACAGTGGATTCGTCATCGCACAGCCTCTATTAATGAATATTCTGCAAGATATTCCATTTTGGAGGATGAGTTTTACATTCCTGCACCAGAAAATATCGCCGCACAATCAAAAAAGAATCACCAAGGTCGGGATGAAAATAAAAGGTTAAGTTCGGCAGAGCAAAATAGAGTACTAGAAATTTTAAAAACAGATTCTAAAAATGGTTATAATCATTATCTAGAAATGATGAATGAAGATAAATGTGGTAATGTAATTAACGAGTCAAATGACGGAGTTGCTAGAGAGTTAGCCAGAATGAATCTTACCTTAAATTGCTATACTGAGTGGTATTGGAAGATTAATCTTCATAATTTATTTCACTTTCTAGCTCTTCGCTCCGACTCTCATGCTCAATATGAAATTAGAGAATATGCCAACATCATGCTTGATATGGTGCAAAAATGGGTACCATATTCTTTTTCTGCCTTTGAGAAATATCGCATTGGTGGCAAAGAATTCTCTCGAGATGAAATCTTAACTATTAAAAAATTAGTTAAGGGCGATAAGATTGATCAAGAAAATAGCAATCTTAGTAAGAGAGAATGGAGTGAGTTAAAAAATTTATTAGAGTTTTAGAGGTTAGCCTAAAAATCAAACTTAGTTCTTAGGAGTTTTGCAAAAGTAACTCCTTACACCATTTTAACTTTATAAAATAAAATTAATAATTATGTCTATCGGAGTTTGGCAATTAATCTTAATATTGGCGTTAGTTTTGTTATTTTTTGGTACTGGTAAACTACCAAAAGTAATGTCTGACATTGGCAAAGGCTTAAAAAGTTTAAAAAATAGCGTCAAAGATGATAAAAGTAGCAACAAAAAGGGTAAATAAATACAGCTAACAATATTTGTGTAAAAAAATAAGCGTATTTGATGAAAAAAAAATTAAAAGACACATCTCACAAGCCAACAGCAGACTTATTGGAAGATGTAGTGACGCAAAATACATCCGACATGATCTATATTAAGGATATTGTTAATAATATGAGTCAAGGCGGCTTCGCTCTGATAATGCTAATCTTTTCTTTACCTATTATAATACCATTACCACCACCATTACCAAGTTTTATTGCCTTTCCATTATTAGTTTTTTCATTTCAAATGCTAATAGGTCTGCCTTCTCCTAAAATTCCAAAATTTATTGGCAATCGACAAATAAAAAGGGAGTTGCTAGCTAAAATTATTGAAAAATCTGTATTTCAACTAAGAAGAATTGATAAATTTATTCAATCTAGGTGGCATTTTATGTTCGACATCATCAGTGAAAAAGTAATTGGTTTGTTAGCTTTTATTTTTGCTACCTCCATTTTATTACCACTACCATTAACCAACCTTCTTCCGGGGGCTTCAATCTTAGTAATCTCTCTTGGCCTACTCGGCAAGGATGGCCTAGTATTGTTTATAGGACTTATTATTGGAATCGTTGGAATATTAATTACTTTGTCCATTATTATCTTTGGAGTTGAGGCGGTAATTGTGATTAAGGATATTATTTTTGGCTTTATTTAATTTTATTATGACTCAATACCAATTATCAACATGAGCTTGATGAGCAGAAAAATAATAGGAATAGAGACTAGTTGTGACGAAACTGCAGTTGCAATAATTGACGAGGATAAAAATATATTAAGTAATCTAATTATCTCTCAAATTGATATCCATAAGGAGTTTGGCGGCGTTGTTCCGGAAATTGCAGCAAGAAATCACACTCTTATAATTGATAAATTAATAAAAAAATCCCTATTAGAAGCAAAATTAGATTTTAAGGATCTAGACGCAATCTCTGTAACAGCTGGTCCGGGATTAATTGGCGGAGTGATTGTTGGAGTTATGGCAGGAAAAATGCTAGCCTCAATCTATAAAAAACCCATAATCGCGGTTAATCATTTAGAGGCTCACGCCTTAACAATTAGATTAACTTCGGAAATAAAGTTTCCATATCTCTTATTGTTGGTTTCTGGGGGTCATTGTCAAATTCTACTAACTAAAGGCGTTGGAAATTATCAAAAATTGGGCGAGACAATAGATGATGCTCTGGGGGAAGCTTTTGATAAGGTGGCTCAGATGATAGGGTTGGAATATCCTGGAGGACCAAAAATCGAAGAATTAGCCCGAAATGGCAACAAAAACAAGTATAACTTTCCAAAGCCATTGCAAAAATCTAAAAATCATAAATATAATTTTTCTTTTTCAGGACTTAAGACTGCGATTAGGAGGGAGATTGAGAAAATTACTGGTGAAGATTATCAAAAAGATTCTTGTAAAAAACTATCTGAAGAAGAAAAAATAGATATTGCAGCTTCTTTTCAAAAAGTAGTTGCAGAAAATATTATTGATCGCTTGAAAAATATTTTAGAAGATTATGATTTAAATGTAACAAACCTAGTTATTGCTGGCGGAGTTGCCGCTAATCAATATTTATTTGGCGAAATATCTAATTTTACAAAAAGTTACAACATAAAGACGTCTGCTCCAGCCATCAACCTCTGCACTGATAATGGTGCAATGATCGCTTGGGCTGGAATGGAGAGGTTGAAGTTAGGATTAATTGATGATTTAGATTTTAAACCAAGGGCAAGGTGGAAATTAACCGACATTAAAACAAAATGACAAAAATTAGCTGGTACGATATAAAGACAAAACTCAAACACATTCTTAGGCTTTTTTTCTATAGCTCTATGATGCAAGAGATCTTAGCCTATATTATAGTTTTTTATATGAAATTAATCTATTTCACTAGTAAAAAACAATATAAGAATTTAAATATCTTCCTCGATTCCCTCGAAAAGGGTGAGGCAGTTATAATTTGCTCTTGGCATAATACAATCATGATAATGCCACTCTTGATGTTTAAGATGAAGAAAATTAAAAATCGTAAAGAAATGAACAGTCTATCTTCAAAACATGGAGATGGTAAGATTGTTGGTAATGTTATGGATAAATTTGGATTTATAAATATCTCAGGATCTTCAAATAATAAAAAAGGTCGTGGCATCACTATTTATGATTTAAAAAAAATTATTAAAAATCTCAGGAAGGGCTATAGTTTGGCAATCACTCCTGATGGACCAAGGGGCCCTAGGTACAAGATTAACAGTCAAGTGGTAAATATTGCTAAATTATCTGGCGCAAAAATTATACCATCTAGCTGTAGCATATCTCGCTCAATTCGCTTAAATAGTTGGGATCGATTTGTCTTTCCTTTACCATTCTCGACATTATCCTATTATTTTGATCAAAAAATTGAAATTTCTAAAAATATAAAAAAAGAAGAAATCGAAAATAAAAACTTAGAAATCGAAAACAAACTCAACAAATGTCGAGAGAGATTAGATTTTATATTTAAAACTTGCCAAACAAAATCAAATAAGGTATGATTACTATCGTGCCTTGCACTATGGTGATAAACGTGATTTAGAATAGATGTTTTGCGGACTCGGGGGCGGTACCCGACATCTCCACCATTCTCGACTACTTAAAATTAGATTATGGGGATGAAATAGCTTCGACGCGCACAGTAAAAAAATTGTTTTTACCCGACAAGATACAGTCGGTTTAATTTAGCAATAAATTAAATATTAGTTCAAAACAAATAAACGCAAAAATAAACTTTGCTAATGATAATATTGCTCAAAATGAGGATGTTAGGTTAAAAGCAGTAGCTTTCGCTTAGTATCTAATATTATCGGGGTTTTGGGGTTTTCCTGTCAACAGAAAAACCTCGCTCTTTTAATTTAACAGTACTTTGATGAGAGATTTTATAGGTTACGGCCAAATTATAGAAGATGCGATGAGAGATGCTGTTAAAGGCGTTCTAACAAAAGTTAAAGATAGTGGATTACAAGGTGAGCATCATTTTGTTATATCATTCCTAACAAACGACAAAAATACCAAAATATCAACAACACTAAAAAAAAAATTCCCTAATGAGATGATCATAGTAGTTCAGCATCAATTTAAAGACTTAAAAATTAATGATAATAATTTTGAAATATTTTTAAGTTTTGATGGTAACTATGAAAAATTAGTTATTTCTTTTGCTTCAATCACCTCCTTTTCCGACCCTTCAATGAACTTTGGCGTTAAATTTAACTTCAATATTGAGGAAGAGATTCACGACGGTATAGCAGGAAAAGAATCAAAAAAATCCAATATAGACCTATCTCAAAAAATTATATCGCTAGATGATTTTAGAAAAGGTCATGATTAATAATACCGCCCTCAGTACATGATATTTGACTTAAAACATTATATATTTTTTCTAATTGCCTACTTAATTTGCTCAATTCCATTTGGCTTGGTTGTTGGTAAAATATTTGGTAATATTGATGTAAGAAAACAAGGTTCAAAAAATATTGGCGCCACAAATGTTGCGAGATTAATTGGTAAAAAATGGGGTATTCTAACTTTCATGCTGGACGGTATGAAGGGTGGGACGATGATTATAATTGCTAAGCAATTTTCTATGTCCTACTACCATAGTTATTTTTTATCCTTAGTTGTATTATTTTGTGTTTTGGGGCATATATTTCCAATTTATTTAAAATTTAAAGGCGGAAAAGGAGTTGCAACAACTATGTTTTGCTTATTATTTTATAGCAAAATCATCGGTATATGCGCCATGATCATCTGGCTAGTTACATTTGTTTTTACAAAAACTTCATCCCTTGCATCACTAGTATCCATATTCTTTGCCACAGCAATAGCTATACAATATACAAACAGAGAGTCATATATTTTAATGATAATTTTATGTATTTTGATATTTTTGCGTCATAAAAATAATATTATCAACTTAATAAACGGAACTGAAAAAAAATTCAATAAAAATGTCAAAAAAAGATAATCTAATAGTTGCGCTTGATTTTCCTGACTATAATTCAGCAAAAATATTGGTTGAACAATTAGGAAGCAGAGTAACTTTCTATAAAATTGGCTTAGAATTATTGATGAGTGGTAATTATTTTGACCTAATTGAATTTTTGGCCAAAAAAAATAAAAAAATGTTCATTGATCTAAAGTTTTTTGATATTGGTCAGACAGTTGTTAAAGCGATTGAGAATCTTAATAATTATCCGAATATAGTATACACCACAATCCATTCAACCAGCAGAGAATCCATGGAAAGAATAGCTGCCAACAAAGGTAACATAAAGATATTAGCTGTTACCATCTTAACCAGTTTCAATCAAAATGATTTAATGGACATTAATCTTGATCCAAGGATTTCGTTAGAAGATATCGTAATAAAAAGGGCAAAATTAGCAAAAGAATGTAATATTGATGGAGTTATATGCTCTGCTTTTGAGAATAAAAGAATTAGATCTGAAGTTGGTAAGGACTTCATCATTGCTAACCCAGGGATAAGAATTGAAAAATTAGAACGTGATGATCAAAAAAGAATCGTTGATGTCAAAACTGCAATACACGATGGAGCTAATCATATCGTAGTTGGCAGGCCAATCAATAGAGCTATCGATCCCAGAGGAGTGACTGATAAATTCTTAAATGAAATGTCGTAAATTTATGAATTGGTTAATATTTTCTCGCACCACTACAATCACCATATTTGTCCTTAATGCAATATTAACCATATTCTTTTTTGCCAACCAATCCTTTGCTGAAATTATAATTTCTGGCACCCAAAGAACGGATGACTCTGTAATTAAATCCATAATCTCTGACAATAATATAAAATCTGGTAAAATATCTGACATTAATCAGTCATTAAAAGATCTATATAAGAGTGATCTATTTTTAGATATCAACATCTACAAGGAAGACAAAGATATCATTATTAAAGTCACAGAAAATCCAATAATTTTGGACATTAAGTTTAAAAATAATAAAAAAATTGATGATGAAATTTTAGAGTCCGAAATTTCGTTAAAAAAAGGTAGTTTCTACAGTAAAAATACATTGAAATCTGATATTAAAAGAATCAATGATATTTATATAAAAAGTGGAAGATTTTTAACAAGGATTGACCCCAAAATCATTCAAAAAGAAGATAATAGAATTGAGTTAATTTTTGATATCTTTGAAGGAAAAAAAGCAAAAATTGCTAAAATTAGCATCATTGGTAATCAAAATTATTCTGATCAAAATTTACTTGACGAAATTACAACCAAACAATCAAAATGGTATAAAATATTTGGCACAAATGATGTTTATGATTCAGATAGGGTAGAGTTTGATAAGGAAAAGTTGCGTATATTTTATACCAATAGAGGATATGCGGATTTTGAAGCAATCTCTGCAATAGCTCAAATTGCAACCACTAAAGATAGGTTTTTTATCTCATTTTTACTATCTGAAGGTATAAAATATAACTTTGGTAAAAGCAAAGTGGTCAATAATATTAAAAATTTTGATACCAAATTACTAGAAAACCAAATTCACCTTAAGAAAGGGAAGGTCTATAGCAGTAAATTGGTAGATGAAGTTGTAGACAATATGGTTAAGATCATGTCTGACAATGGCTATGCTTTTAGTCATGTAGTGCCGACGTTAGAGCGTGATAAAGTTGCTAATATAATAAATATTAAATTTATTGTTAACGAAACTCCTAAAATCTACATTAATTCTATTAATATCTCAGGAAACAACAGAACAAAGGATAGTGTTTTGCGGCGAGAACTGCGTATTAACGAGGGAGATCCATATAATTTAACAAAAATTAATCGATCAAGACAAAGATTAATGAATCTTGGATTTTTTGAAAATGTTAAGCTCGACACCAAAAGAGTTTCTGGCGACAAAATTGACTTAAATATTCAGATCAGTGAGAAAAAAACTGGAGAATTAAATTTTGGTATTGGCTATTCCACCGTAGATAAAATAAATGGTAATATTGGTATTAAGGAAAATAATCTATTTGGCACCGGTCAAGAATTGGGAATTAACTCTAGAATCTCATCCTATAGCACGAGCAACGAGATTAGCTATTCTAAACCCTGGCTTTTTGATAGAGAAGTTAAGGGTGGAGTTAGTATTTTTAACAATGAGGTTGATAGTTATAATACAATATCTTATAACCAAAAAACAAAAGGAGCTACATTGAGCGCCACCTACCCAGTCTTAGAATATATTACTCATCAAGTCTTATATTCATATCAAGATAATCAGATTGGCTACTCAAATAGCGCCTCCATGGTTATTTCTGAATTAATTGGTCAATACTCAACATCATCCATTGCTCACACAATATCTTTAGACAAGAGGGATAATAGGGTCAAGCCAACTAGAGGATATCATATCAGTCTATCACAAAAAAGAGCTGGTATCGGAGGAGATATTAAGTATTTTAAAAATGACTTAACTGCCGGATATTATGTTCCAATTATCAATGAAGATTGGGTAGTAAAATTTATTGGAAAATATGGATATATCGATGGTATAGGACAAGATGTCAGGATTAATGATAATTTCTTTCTTGGCGGTTATAATTTTAGAGGCTTTGAGTATGGCGGCGTTGGGCCAAGAATAAAAAATGCTGATGGCTCTTATGGAGATCCGATTGGTGGAAAATTATATTACACAGGAACTGCAGAATTAAAATTTCCAACTGGCTTACCAAAAGAAATTGGCATAAATACCTCTTTATTTATTGACGCCGGAACAGTTAGAATAGTTGATAAGGGAATTAAAAGCAGCGTTGATATTGTGGATTCGGGCTCTATTAGGTCTAGCTACGGACTTAGTCTTAATTGGTCCTCTCCTCTTGGACCCATTAGACTAGATTTTGCCAAAATTATAAAGCAAGAAGAGTACGATGAAAGTGAAGGTTTTAGGTTTAGTTTTGGTAATTATTTTTAATAAATAAGTGATGAAAAATCAAAGACAATTACAAATAGGAGAAAAAATAAAAAGACACCTAGGAAAGGTTTTCGCAAGTGATACTAATTTAATTTTATCCGATGGTCACAACATTACTATCAGCCAGGTTGATATTAGTCCAGATCTAAAGAATATGAGAATTATTATTGACTCATTTAGTAAAATTAAAAAAGGAAATATTTTAAAAATTTTAGAGCAAGAATCCGGGTATATTAAAAATAAAATTGCTAAGGAGATAAATTTAAGATCTATACCTAGTATAAAATTCGTCTTTCACGACAATAGGGATAATATTAACAATATAGAGAGGATTCTGATGGAAGAGGCAAGAAAATTTAATAATGTTTTTTGAGATGTTATAGCCATATATGACCATAACATTAGCAATTATAAATGAAAAGTTATTTCTTTACAGGTCCTTAGTGGCAAGATAATATTAAGAAAAGATAAAAATGAAAGATTTTAAGATGTTAGGCGTGGATACAAAATAAATTAATAATTATTGATTATAACATAAAAAAACCTTTATACAAGTTGGTTATTAATTGACAATATTACAAAAACCCTAAAGAAAATCATAGAATTCTTTACCGATATCTATCTCTTCTCGACTATTTTTTTTGCGCCAAATGTTAGTGTCACGAAGTGAGTAAATACAGCCACAATATTCTTGCTTATAAAATTTTTCCTCTTTAGAAATTTCATACATGCGTGAACTACCGCCACCTTTACGCCAATTATAGGTCCAATAATTAATATTTTTATAATTATTAGCGGCTCTTATCCCACAATCATTAATTTGATCCATATCTTTCCAGCGAGAAATGCCAAGTGAGGTAGAAATAACATTAAAACCATTTTCATAGGCATAGAGAGCGGTCCTTTCAAAACGCATATCAAAACACTTAGTGCACCTCTCTCCTCTTTCAGGCGCATTCTCTAAGCCCTTTGATCTTTTAAACCAATCCTGAATATCATAATCAGCATCAACAAAATCAATTCCTAATTTTTCTGCAAAGCGAATATTCTCATTCTTGCGGATTTCATATTCTTTTTTTGGATGGATATTGGGATTGTAAAAGAAAATAGTTAATTCTATGCCAGAATCAACTATTCTTTGGATTAGGTCTGCTGAACATGGTGCACAACAGCTATGAAGAAGGAGTTTATTGTCAGAATTAAACTCCTCTGGAATTATTAACTTTTCTATATTACTAGGCTTGGGGTTTTGCCGCAGCTTCGTTCGACTCTTCTCCTGCTGGACCTTGTTTTGTGTCTTGTTTTTGTCTATTTTCATATAGGGTATAAAAATCAATTGGCTCAATCATTAATGGTGGAAATCCGCCATCTAAAGTTGCGTGAGTCATAATTCTTCTAACATAAGGGAAGATAATATTTGGACAATAAATTAATAATGTTTGCTCTAATAATTTTTCTTCAATATCAATTAATTCAAAAACTCCTGCATAAGAACATTCACAAATAAAGGCTTTCTCCTTAGTTTCATCAATCTCGGCATAAGATTTAATTGATAAAACAACCTCATATTCATTACTATCAGAAACCTTATTGGCATTAATATCAACTGCTAATTTAATTTCAGATTTGGCAATATTTTGTTTAAAAATTGCTGGAGCATTTGGTAGTTCAAACGAAAAATCCTTTAAATACTGAGCTTTAACTTTAATATTAGACATTATTTTAGATATTTTGAATTAATTATTTTAATAGATTTTTGAGCTGAATCCATTATCATAGAATTAACAATATTGAAATTGTCATTCCTAACGACGCCACTAAGCATTGAGCCGTGAGTAACTCCAGAAGCTACGAACAAGCAATCACCCTTAACCATCTCAGCAATTGAATATTTTTTACTTAAATCGGTAATACCCATTTTTTTAGCACGATTAATTTGTTTCTGGTTATTATCAAATATTAGACGACCAAGCATTTGAGAATTACAAACCTTAAGAGCGGTGGCAGCCAAAACTCCTTCCGGAGCACCGCCGGTTCCCATATAAATATCAATTCCAGTTTTTGGATCAGTTGTTGCGATCGCTGCAGCAACATCGCCATCAGAAATTAATTGTACCCTAGCGCCAGATTCACGAGACCTTGCGATCAACTCCTCATGACGAGTACGATCTAAAATCATTACCGTTAAGTCAGAAATGTCGCATTTTTTAGCCCTAGCTAAATTTTGAAGATTTGTCTTTGGAGAATTATCAAGATCAATAATATCTTTTGGCAAATTTGGGCCAATAGCAATTTTGTCCATATAAACATCTGGAGCATTAAGCAAATTACCCCTCTTGGCAAAAGCAATTACAGTTAAAGAGTTTGGGTTTGCAGTTGCGCAAATAGTGGTACCTTCTAATGGATCAAGGGCAATATCAAGCTCTAAGCCACCAGTTCCAACTTCCTCACCAATATAAAGCATTGGTGCTTCGTCTCTTTCACCTTCCCCTATAACAATAGTACCACTAATTGACATCTGATTAAGAGATTTCCTCATAGAATCGACAGCAGCAGCATCAGCTAACTTCTCTTTACCTCTGCCAATCCACTCATAGCAAGCAATAGCAGCATTTTCAGCAGTTCTTAAGGCACCAGAAGTGATGTCAGAAATTATTGCCATATTTTTTTAACTAGAAATTTTCTTTTCCTTAAATAAAACATGCTTCCTAACTACTGGGTCATATTTTTTAACCTCCATTTTATCCTTTTTTTGTGTCATATTTCTTCTACCAATATAATAAAAACCGGTATCTGCAGTGCTAACTAACTTAACTTGTGTAGATTTTCTATTTGATTTTGATGCTTTCTTACTCATATCTAAATATTTATTTTAGCTTCTTTTTTTATTAACAGACTTTATAATTGAAAAGTAATTTTAAGTAGCAGCTATTAATTAATCAAGGTATAAGTTTAATGTTTGGTGGGAATAAAATAGAAAAACCGAAAAAAACAGATGGAGCATTGTTGGAAATTAATAAAATTTTCGATACCTTTCAGGGTGAAGCTCTTTATAGTGGCTTTCCAGCAACATTTATTCGACTAGCAAAGTGCAATTTGCAATGTAAATTTTGCGATACTGACTTTGAAAATTATCAAGAATTAAAAATCGATGAAATTATTCAGCAAATTAATCAGAAACTGGTAATTATTACTGGCGGGGAACCCTTGAGACAAAATATTATCCCCCTCTGCCAAAAATTAATTAAAAATAATCATATTATACAAATTGAAACTAATGGTACTTTATTTTTAAATTTACCTCCTAATGTTGAAATTTGCTGCTCACCAAAAATTTCTAACGGTAAATATCATGACATTAGATCTGATTTATTACCAAAAATTACTTTTTTTAAATTTTTAATCTCAGAATTTCAGGAGGGATATAATCAAGTTCCCGATTTAGGACAAAAAAAACATAATATTCCGGTTTATTTACAGGCAATTGATGAGTATAATGAGGATAAAAATCAAAAAAATCTAAAACTAACTCTAAAGCTTGCCAAAGAAAATGGCTGTCGCCTATCACTGCAAACTCATAAAATATGGAGTATTGAATAAGCAAAAGTATCCTCTGAAAAGTTTAGTGGTAATTAGAATTAGTTTCTTTAGGAGTTTAATTTATGCACCCTCAAAATGTAAATCAGCAAACTCGTCCATCTCAAAAATTGTTGCCATATCTTTATCTCCACGACCACAAAGGTTGATAATAATAATTTGATCCTTTCGCATTTTTGGCGCTTGTTTCAATAGAAAGGCGACAGCATG
>JBLHPX010000004.1:0-13237 GCA_047624545.1 Ulvibacter sp. | reverse complement strand
GAGTTTCGGAAAATGAAAAGATGCATATAACTACAAACTCTTTAGGTCACAGACCTACAACTAAACCCTCCAACCACAAAAGGAACTGTTATAGAATATGCTCTAGAGCAGGCCGGAAAGAAACTTTATGTCAAGGGAGGGTGGTACAGGGATAAGATAATTCTAGGCATCCCCATAAATATTATCAGCCTAAAGATAATGCATGATCTACATTGTCATTAATTGCAGCATTCAAGACTATAGGAGAGGGGCCAGATCCTAATGTCTGCAGTTTATCTTTCTCCTTTTTTGCCAAAGAAATAAATTCTTCAAAGGAACTTGATACAAACATAGTGATAATTTGCGCCTTAGACTCATCCTCTTTACCAGGAATGTCGGTGTAATAAAGCCCCTTCCTTTCTGTTAAAAACGCTATTGGATTACCTTTAATATCAAGATATGCTTGAGATTGCATATGAATACTTCTTAACAACTCTGTTAACTCGCTATCTGTAGTATTTAGATTTTGTTGATAATCTACATGATTTGGGTAATCTTTTATTTTAATACAATCTATAAATAGCACTATTTTACTACTATTGTTAATTTCTTTTTTATTTGCCGTGGCGTTAACTTTTTGAAAAATATGCTCAGCATATTCTGTACAAAAAGTCTTGAACCGACCTTTCTGCTCCTCATTCATGATGTTTAGCTGCCCACCTTCTACTGAATGGTGAGGCACATCGCTACTAGTAATATTTAACAAAATATTTTATTATTTTTTACTTACCTTGAATTATCGACATTATCTCCTCTAGTTACGACATTTACTGAACTTACTGTTGAAGTTGGAACAAAACCTTTCGATACTATTGAAGAAGAAGTTCTGAAATCTAAATCCCGATTGAGATCGGCTGATGGTTTGCTGTATGTGTCTTGAGCCGCATGAAATACACCATTTCCATTAATGAGAGCTGATGGTTTGCTGTATGTGTCTTGAGCCGCATGAAATACACCATTTCCATTAATGAGAGCTGATGATTGGATGTATGCGCCTTCAGGCGCCACGAATCCACCACCATCTCCCTCCTTACATTCTGAACCTTCGTCGCTTACCCTGTCAGAAACTAATATAGTTGGTATGTCTAATAACTCTCCCATAGAGGTGATAAGAGGATATGCTGCCCCGTTTTGCTTTTCATTATTGCTATAACTTCTAGCAGCATGAGTAGACCCGACCAAAGCTACTGATCTACAACCTTCATTGTTTTTTAAATATTCAGTTATTACTTCAGATGCATGCTTATTAAATTTTTTAACCCTTTCTTCTCCTTTAACTGGACCTGAGATGGGGGAATAATATATATCTTGACGATCAATAGGAATTATAATAATATTCTTTTCAAGAGCTAATCTTATCATGCCAGCAAATGTGTTATTAGTTTCGGCGCTTTTGTTACCACGAAGATCATCATATTTATTGAGATGTTGAATAATTTTTAACATTCCTGCTCTATCATCAGAGCTTGGTGTGTCATTATCAGAATCGGAGTCTGATAATCCTTTGCTATCAAGTCTTTTCCATTCATTGATGACTTCAAATGGAGTCTTTTCAAGCCATTTTGTTAAGAATTCCTTGTTACAATCATTTTCGAAATATTTTCTCTTTCTAAGTCAATATGCTCTATAAACAAAACTGTGAATTCGTGATTAGTCAGCATGTCATTAACAAACTTCTTTGGACTCGAGTGTTCGTGACTCTCTCCAACTATTAAGTGTGGAGCAGACTGCGCATCTGCCAAACTACTTAGTTTGATAGGAAAAGATTATTTACTCACATTTCCCAATTCTACGACGGTTTCGTTTTCTTCTGTAGTTCTTGGAGTTCTTGGATTTTCCTCCCCCTCTAAATCATTTGTCATAGTTTTCATGAATTAACGTTAAAATTATTTTGGTACATAGATTGTTTGACAATAATACTAACCTCCCCAATTGGCAAATCTAGTAAATTCGGCATCAAAAAACAACTCAACACTTCCAACTGGGCCATTTCTTTGTTTAGCGATAATTACTTCTGATTTATTTCTAATTTCATTCATTTTATCTTGCCAATTTTTGAAAGACTCAACCTCACTCTCATCCGGCCTTTTTCGTTCTAAATAGTAGCTTTCACGATAAATGAAGGTAACAACATCTGCATCTTGCTCAATTGATCCGGACTCTCTTAGATCAGAGAGCTGCGGTCTTTTATCGTCTCTTTGTTCAACCGCCCTTGAAAGCTGTGAAAGAGCAATAACCGGGATATTAAATTCCTTAGCAATAGCCTTTAAACCTTGTGTAATTTCAGTAATTTCCTGAACCCTATTTTCAGTCTTTTTACTGCCCCTAATTAATTGCAAATAATCGATAATCAATAAGGATAAATTTTTCTTCTTAACTAGTCTTCTAGTTCTGGTTCTAATAGCAGAAATTGAAAGAGCTGGAGTATCATCAATAAAAATTGGCATTTCAGCAATTTCAGCACTTCTGGCGCTAATTACTTGCCACTCATCTTCACTAATAGCTCCCGATCTAAATTTGGTAGCGTTAATACTGGTTTCCATCGATAAAATTCTTGAAGATAATTGATCAGAAGACATCTCTAAAGAAAAAATTCCAACAGCTCTTTTTTCCTCCTTCTCTTCATCTTTTTTTATTAAATCTTTACAAGCGTTAACTGCAACATTGATAGCCAAAGCGGTTTTACCCATTGAAGGACGCCCGGCAATAATTATTAAATCAGAATCTTGCAGGCCACTTAAAATATGATCAAAATCAGCAAGACCAGTCGAAACTCCGGTGATATTAGAATCAGTTTGTTTGGCAATTAGCGTCTTCTCTAAAGTGGTTTTTAAAGCTTCCGAAATTCCCCTAAAATCACTGCCAGAATTTTGAGCAAAAGTTAAATTAAAAATTTCTCTTTCAGCGTTTTCAATTTTTTCTAATGCCGTCTGATCATCTAAATCATTACAATTTATAATAATATCTTCTGCGATCATGGTTAAGTTGCGCTTGAGATATAAATCATAAATTAATTTTGCATAATCAGCAATATCAACAATGCCAGTAGCCTTATCCATTAAAACTGCCATATATTTCATACCGCCAATACCAGATATTTCAGTACTTTCGGAGAAAAATTGCTTCAAAGTAACATTATTGGCAATAATATTCATGTCACTAACAATATGAAGAATCTCAGAATAAATTTTCTGATGTGCGGGCTCATAAAAATGCTCAGATAGCAAAAATTCTGATACACGATTAAGGTAGTCATTATTTAAGATAATGGTACCTAAGATAATTTGTTCAGCCTCCAGATGATATAACTCCCTTTTATTAATTGATTTTACTGGTTCGGTAGCTATATTCTCAACACTAAGATTATGTTCCATTAAATTTGTTAATTATGTTGGATTTCCTGAATAAAATTTACAGTCATTTTGACTCTTCTTCTATCAATTTTTTTACGATATTAGTTTTAATTATTATTTATGCTATAGTAATTTTTACCAGCAATAAGATAATAAAAAAATTGCAAAAAAGAATTGCTAATGACAACAAAAAACAAATAATCCTTACCTCTCTTAAAAAACCATTAAATTTCTTCTTTCTATCCTGCTTTACGGCAATTATTACTATATTTTTGCAAAAATATTCTAATTACAGCTTAATTATTGCCCACCGAACCTTTACTGTCGGACTAACCTTTTCACTTATTTGGTTTGGCTGGAGAATGATCATTTCTTATGAAAATTATTTTACCGAAGATAAAAAAAATAAATATGATTTAACAACGATTTTAGCTATTATTAAGCTTCTTAAAGCTATTTTAATTATCGTCTTTTTATTAATGGCCCTTAATCAATTCGGAATCAGCTTGAGTGGTATTATTGCCTTTGGTGGTATTGGCGGCATTGCTATTGGCTTTGCTGCTAAAGATCTTTTGGCCAATTTTTTTGGCGCTATCATGATCTATCTTGACCGACCATTTTCTGTAGGCGATTGGGTTAAATCTCCTGATCGTAATATTGAGGGAACCGTTACTAATATTGGTTGGCGACTAACAAAGATTCGAACTTTTGAAAGCAGAATGCTTTATGTACCAAATTCAATTTTTAGCAATATTGCCATTGAAAATCCCTCTAGAATGTCTAATAGAAGAATTTTTGAAACAATCGGCGTTCGCTATAATGACGTTAAAAAGGTTGGAGCTATTATTGAAAAAGTCAGGAATATGCTAGAAAATCACGAAGATATTGAAAGTAAAAAAACTTTGATGGTTAATCTTAATAAATTTAATGAGTTTTCTGTCGATTTCTTTATTTATACTTTTACCAAAACTACAAATTGGGAAGAATTTCACGAGGTAAAACAAAAAATTCTCCTACAAATTAGCGATATTATTGATAATGAGGGGGCGGAAATTGCTTTCCCAACTTCTGAAGTTAAATTATCTGGCGGGTTAGAAAAATAGATCTAATATATTTCATAAACTCAACTATAACATCTTAACTCCCTCATTCTCAGAAGGAGTTAGAAATTTACTCAACAATATCAGTTTTAGTAAAAAATTGTGTAAGCTCAATTTGAGCATTTTCATCAGAATCAGAACCGTGAACTGAGTTTTTCTCAATATTAACTGCAAAATCCTTTCTAATTGTTCCTGCCGCAGCATCTGCCGGATTAGTTGCTCCCATAATATCTCTATATTTCTTTACAGCATTTTCACCTTGCAAAACCTGAACCACAACTGGGCCAGAAATCATAAAAGAAACTAAGTCATTATAAAAAGGTCTCTCCTTATGAACTTCGTAAAATTTTTCTGCTACATCCCTTGTCATCTGAACTCTTCTCTGAGCTACTATTTGTAATCCAGCATCCTCAATATAAGAATTGATTTTACCAGTAATGTTTCTCTTAGTTGCGTCTGGCTTTATAATTGAAAAAGTTAAATTTGTCATTATTTTAGTTATAATTAATTAATATTTCTTGATTCGACTGATTCTTTGTATATATTTTTGATATAAAAGTCAACAACTTAAAACTCCTACCAAAGTTACAAGATAACTTTAACAATAGTTTAATAATAAATAGACATGAGCTTTAAAAATTTACCAAAATGGAATTTAACTGATTTTTACCAAAATATTGATGATAAAAATATTGAACTAGATTTTAAAAATTTAGAAAAAAAAGTTAAAAAATTTAGCAATAATTACAAGGGGAAAATTACCAAATTATCTGGTGATGATCTTTATCGGACAATCTTAGAAAATGAAGAAATTGCCGAAAAATTTGGTAAAATATCTAGCTTTGCCTATCTTAATTATGCGGCAGATATGCTAGATCAAAAAAACACCGCCTTTTATCAAGATTCTTCAGAAAAAATTAGGAAGATTTCTAAAGATTTGGTCTTTTTTGAATTAGAAATTAACGAAATCAAAGAAGATGATCTTCAAAAACTTTGCAACTTATCAGAAAATCTAAAAAAATATCAGCCATTCTTAAGGGATGTCAGAGTTTTTAAAAAGCATCAATTAAATGAAGATTTAGAAAAAATTTTATTGGAAAAAAGCTCTACCGGCTCCAGCGCTTGGAGCAGATTATTTGACGAAACTATTAATAATATAAAATTTTCTTATGACGATAGGGAATTAAATTCATCAGAAATTTTTAATCTACTCAGTTCAAAAGAACCAAAAATACGCAAAAAAGTATCAAAAATTATTGGCGAAACCTTAGGCAAAAATATTCGCCTACTATCATTTATCACCAACATTTTGGCAAAGGATAAAGATATAAATGATAATCTTCGTAATTTTGCAAAACCAATCTCTTCAAGAAATTTAAATAACTTTATTGAGGATGAAATTGTTGATAATTTGATTTCGGTAGTGAAAAAAAATTACCCAAATATTTCACATCGCTATTACAAAATTAAAGCAAAATTACTTGGATTAGAAAAAATGCACTATTGCGATCGTAACGCACCCCTATCTATAGATGAAAATTTAACCTCTTGGGAGGATGCTAAAAAAATTGTCTCCGAGGCCTATTATAATTTTTCACCAGAATTAGCAACAATTGGACAAAAATTCTTTGATAATGACTGGATTGATGTTGGAGCTCGTGACGGAAAGGATTCTGGCGCCTTTGCTCACCCGACCGTACCGTCTGTTCATCCATACCTATTATTAAATTATCAAGGAAAAGTAAGGGATATCATGACGCTTGCTCATGAATTAGGACATGGAGTTCATCAAATTTTATCTTCTAAGCAGGGATATTTTATGTCAGGAACGCCACTTACTTTGGCCGAAACTGCTTCAGTTTTTGGAGAACAATTGACTTTTCAAGAAATTTTAAAAAGAGAAACTGACCCTAAGCGCAAAAAAATTATCATAGCCTCTAAGGTTGAAGACATGATCAATACAGTTGTTCGTCAAATTGC
Source organism: Ulvibacter sp. (assembly GCA_047624545.1). Lineage (GTDB taxonomy): Bacteria > Pseudomonadota > Alphaproteobacteria > Rickettsiales > UBA1997 > CAJQHK01. The sequence continues at coordinate 6,765 of JBLHPX010000004.1, read as the reverse complement.
CTTTTTAGAATTTGAAAGAAAAGTTCATGATGAGCGTAAAAAAGGTGAAATTTCTACTGAAAAATTATGTCAGTTTTGGATGGAAATACAAAAGGAAAGCTTAGGAGATGTCTTTGTGTTTGATGATGAATATAAATATTATTGGTCATATATTCCGCATTTTATTCACTCACCTTTTTACGTTTATTCCTATGCTTTTGGTGATTGCTTGGTCAACTCATTATATGCTTGTTATAAAAGTGGCTTAGAAAATTTTGAAGAAAAATACCTAGAAATGTTAAAATCTGGAGGCACTTTGCACCACAAAGACCTTCTAGCCCCCTTTGGACTTGATGCTAGTAAGCCAGAATTTTGGCAGCAAGGCTTAGATATTATTTCAAACTATATTGATCAAATAGAAGATGCTGAGTAAGATATATAAAAAATTATTTTTAGGTAAGCCGAACCTAATATTCTTAATATTTATTTGTATCACTTGCTTTTCTACCTATCATGCGCTCGATTTTAAACTAGACGCCTCTTCCGACTCTCTCAATTTAAAAAATGATAAGGACGTAGAATATTATCGAGAAATTGCTAAAGAATTTGGTTCTGATGAATTTTTGATAGTTACTTACGACCCTATTAATAAGGATTTATTTTCTGATGATAGCTTGGCAGATTTAAAAGAATTGAGGCGTAAATTACTAGAAATTAATGACGTAAATTCTGTTATTACAATCCTAGATGTTCCTCTGATTAACAGTCCAAAAATTTCCTTTGAAGATTTGCCAGGAGGTATAAGAAGACTTTCAGATGGAAATGTCGATAAAAATCTAGCAAGAGCAGAGCTTATCTCTAACCCCTTATATTCTCAAAATCTTATTGACCTGAACGCTGAAATTTCAACTATCCTAATTAAATTTAAAAGAGATGAAGCTTATTACAAATTACTAAATAAAAGAAACTCCTTAAGAAAGGTAGCAAGAGATGATAGGCTTTTAAATGAAGAAAAATTAAAAAATGTTGAGAGTAATTTTAGCAAATATCACCAATCTAACCTAAAAAAACAAAGCTATAATATTAAAATAGTGAGGCAGATACTATCTGATTATCAAGATAATTACAACATTCATATTGCTGGAGTACCGATGATTGTAGCTGATTCAATTGATTTTATTAATAGTGACATCAAAATATTTAGCCTTCTAATATTAATTTTTACTATCTTAACATTATTATTAATTTTTAGATCCCTAAAGTGGGTTGTCGCTCCATTATTGGTTTGTGTAGGGGTAATCATATCAATGCTTGGCTTGCTTGGCTTTTTAGATTGGCCAGTAACCTTAGTTTCTTCTAATTTTATCTCCTTGCTATTCATTATCACGCTATCAATGAATATCCATTTAATGGTGCGATATAGGGAGTTGTTCATTAAGGAAAAAAATATCAGTCAAATAGATTTAATATTGTGGTCGGTTAAAAAAATGTCCCTACCCTGTTTTTATACCTCAGTGACAACTATAGTTGCCTTTGGATCTTTGGTTATGAGTGATATTACGCCCGTTATTGACTTTGGCTACATGATGGCAATTGGTATATTAATTTCCTACCTATTTACTTTTATATTACTACCAAACTTACTTACCATCAATAATGACGATATCGTTAGTCACTCTAAGGAATATAACATCCTCACTAGCTCTATTAATTATTTTTATCAGTTGGTAAGCAAAAAATCTTCATTAATTATCATCACTTTCTCCGTCCTATTTCTTGTGGCTATTATTGGCATGTTCAGACTAACGGTTGAGAATAGCTTCATCAATTATTACAAAGAATCTACCCAGATTAACAAGGGTATGAGGATGATAGATAGTAAATTAGGTGGCACCACCCCTCTAAACCTAGTAATTGACGCCCCTATAAGTATCAAAACTGAAGAAAAATATGAAGATGAATTTGAAGATTTCTTTTCCAAAGATGATTTTGATGCGGATAAATGTCAGTTTTCTAATAGCTATTGGTATAATAGTAATACTATTAAGCTTATAGATCAAATTCATGATTATCTAAGTAATTTACCAGAAATTGGAAAAGTGATGTCACTATCAAGCTCACTATTTATGCTTAAATCTCTTAATGGCGACGCAGATCTTGATAATTTTGTCCTAACACTTGCCTGCAACAAAACCTCAGAAGATATAAAAAATACCTTATTTTACCCCTATTTATCGGATGATGGCAACAAAATACATTTTAGTGCTAGAATTATTGAATCTAGTAAAAATTTAAGAAGGAATGAGCTGATAAAAAGAATAGAAAGTGATCTGGTTACAAAATTTAATTTAGAAGAAGATGATATTCATCTAAATGGCATCTTGGTTCTATATAATAATATTTTACAAAGCCTCTTTAAAAGCCAAATCTTAACTTTGATCTTTGTATTTTTTGTAATCTTGGTAATGTTTCTTCTTATTTTTAGAAATATTAAAGTCTCTCTGATTGCCATTATTCCAAATATTATTGTAGCGATTTTTATCCTTGGAGTTATGGGCTTAACAAAAATCCCTCTCGACATAATGACCATTACTATTGCTGCAATTGCAATTGGTATTGCGGTTGACGATACAATTCATTATACGCACAGATTTGAAGAGGAATTAAAAAAAGATGGAGATTATATTGAAGCAGTTAAAAGGTCTCACAGTACGATTGGAAAAGCTATGTATTACACAACTGCTATAGTTGGATTCGGATTTTTCATCCTAGTGTTTTCTAATTTTGTGCCAACAATCTATTTTGGATTTTTAACAACATTGTCAATGGTTTTTGCCTTGTTAGCTGACCTCTTGTTGTTACCAGTTTTGTTTGTTAGGTTTAAACCATTCGGGAATGACAATAAGAATCCATCCCATAATAAACCCCATCCTTAAAGCAGTTTTTTTTAAAATATTTTTACCTATCATTTATAAGAAATGACCAGAACCCAACCCAGAACTTTGAGATTGCAGGGTATTATCGCAAAACAGATTCCTTATTTATAGGAAGATCAAGGGGGGATTTTTGAGTGTTAATCTTGTAAAATTACCCCCCAAATCAAATTTTAGCAAAAAATTATAATAATTTTAGCGAACTTCAGATAAGTTCTTAATATTTTTCTCAATATACTCAATCATAAAGCCAGCAACATTCTTTTTAGTAGCCTTCTCAATGCCCTCAAGTCCTGGAGAAGAATTTATCTCAAGAACAAGTGACCCCCGATTTGACCTTAAAATATCAACACCTGAAACATCCATACCCATCACCTTACTAGCTTTAATAGCCATAGCTCTTTCTTCTTTAGTAATAGTAACTGGCTGCACAGTTGCCCCAAGGTGATAGTTTGCCCTATATTCACCCTCATTAGCAATTCTTTCCATTGAGGCTACGACTTTATTACCCACGACAAAGCATCTTAAGTCTCTGCCACTAGATTCTTTAATAAACTCCTGCACAATTACATTGGCATGAAGCTGTTTGAATGCTGATATAACACTTTTTGCGGCGCTATCTGTTTCAGCCAGAACGACTCCTTCCCCTTCAGTTCCTTCAACTAATTTTATTATAAGGGGAGCTCCACCAAGAGATTTGATAATTGCATCAATGGTGGTTGGAGAATTTGCAATACCAGTTGATGGCATTGGAATATCATTTTTTGCCAAAATTTGTAAAGATTTTAGCTTATCTCTAGCATTTAGAACGGCAACAGAGCTATTCAAAGAATAAACTCCAAGCATTTCAAACTGTCTTAGGATAGCTGTACCATAAAAAGTAATAGAAGGCTCAATCCTTGGGATAACTGCGTCTAAATCTCTAATTGGCTTACCATTTTTATCATAAATTGTTGGCGTATCATTAGTGATATTAACAAAACATTCTGTAAGATTAATAATCCTAAATTTATGACCTCTTTTTTCCGCCTCTTCTTTCAATCTTTTATGGGAGTGTAACCCCTTTTCTGATACTAGTAACCCTATTTTCATTGCTTTGTATGCTAAAATTATAATTGATAAATTTGTTAAAAAAATTAGCATATATAAAATTAACTATCCAAATAAATTTAATTAAAAAATGAAAAATAAATTTAGAATCGGAATTACTGATGACACTGACATTATGAGGTGCCGACTTATTGTTAAGCTTATTGATATATGCGGAGCTATTCCGGTGTTAATTCCTATGTATTTAAATCAAAATATACTTAGAGATAAATCAGCTAGTTATAAAGAGTTAGACACGGCTATTGATGCTCATTTAGATAAAGTTGATAATATTTTACAAAGCTGTGATGCATTAATATTTCCTGGCAATAAAAGAGATGTTAATCCTGGTCTTTATGGGGTATCACAAATTCATCCTGAGACCAGAAAAAGACTGCCTCAAAATAAATTAAACGTAAGACAAGAAACAGAAATAAAAATGCTACAATATGCATTAAAAAAGAAACATATTCCAGTTCTTGGGATATGTGGCGGAATGCAGCTAATAAATGTAGTTTTGGGCGGATCATTGGTACAGCATTTGCCAGATGACGCTAGAATTATTGGAGAAGACAATCCACATCATGATAAGGATTTAAAAGATATGACAGATGATGAGCTGCAGGATTTTGAAAATAACTTTGAGAAGATTATCAGTGGGGAAAGGGAGAATAGCTTATATCAAGGAACTCACTCAATGAAGGTAGAAGAAAATTCATTGCTTGCCAAGATCTATAAAGAGCAAGATCCAAACATTGATTTAAAAAATATAAAGGAATTAAGTATTCATCACCAAGGATGTTTCGCAGAAAATATTTCTGATAAATTACAAATTGTTGCCACATCTCCAGATGGAATAATTGAAGCTGTTGAGTACAAAAACCATCCAAAAATGTTTTTGTTAACCCAATTTCATCCAGAGTGTAATGCTAGTGGCGTAGCTTTATCTTTGGTCAAGAAATTGATAGAGTCTTAACTTTCAGAGGTTATATTTTTAACCTCATTTTTGTTTTTTAGAGAATGTTCACCTAACTGCGTAAAACCAATTGTATCTATCAAAATAAGATGTTAATTTTTATTTAAAGTTTAGTTATTTTTTAAATAAAATTATGAATATATTTCCATACTTAATCAAACCTAAAGGTTGGTTTATAAAAGCCTTCATATTTATAATAATCCTAACTATATCCGTACTTGGATATTTTGGATATTTAAAATCCACTATTGAGTTACTTGACTCTGAAAAACTATCATTCACCTTAGGATCAATAAAACTATCCCTATATCAATTATTAAAGCGCGCTACATTTCTTATTCTACTAATATCTTTAACAAACTCTCTTTTAGATAGGGGGGCTAAGTATCTAAGGAAATTGAGGAGAATAAAGCCAGCTAACAAACCTCTAATTATCAAAATTTATCAGATACTTATCTTTTTTATATCCTGCATGATCGGCTTAAATATTTTAAATATTAAAGTAACCAGTTTAGCATTTTTTGGTGGTGCGGTTGGTATTGGGCTTGGTTTTGGTTTGCAAAAAATTACTTCTAATTTCATTAGTGGCCTAATCCTATTATTTGAAAAATCAATTGAAGAAGGTGATTTGGTAGAATTGGAAAATGGCGTATATGGTTTTATCAGAAATACGGGGGCTCGCTACACACTGATTGAAACATTTGACAGTAAAGAGATTATGATACCAAATGAGGAGTTCATTACTAAAAATGTAGTTAATTGGACATATTCTAATAAACAAGGAAGGATTGATATCTCGGTTGGAGTTTCTTATAAATCTGATATTGAAAAAGCTAGAGATTTAATGTTAGAAGCGGCAAGGGAACATAGTATGTGCAGCAAAACTCCAGAACCAGATTGTTTTCTTAGAGAATATGCTGATAGCTCAGTTAATTTCTTATTATATTTTTGGGTTGATGACGTTACTGTCGGAAGATTTGAGCCTCAAAGTGACGTTATGAGGGTTATCTGGAAGAAGTTTAAAGATAACGATATCGAGATTCCGTTTCCTCAAAGGGATGTTCATATTATCAATAATGATGGCAACACCAATTCAATTAAAAATAAATAATAAAAAACTTATTTCTAATCACCTCCACTTTCTATCTTACTAACTTCTTGCGCTGGAAAAATAGTAGAAGTTAATGTATTAAAATCAGATCAAGAACCCCCTGCCTTAGAGAAGAATTATTACGAAAATCAAGATATAAGTGCTGAGTTTTGCAACGTTGCTCCTATTTCTAGATTACAACTCGCTATTTTATCATAAGTCATATGCTTAAATTCCTATAGACTAGCTCTAAATAAATTTGGATCTAATTTATACCACTTTTCTAAAGCATCTAAGTAAGTTCTGGCATTAAGACCCATCTTTAAAGAGTCACTTCTTCTGTAATGGAACATTTAGATAAATTAGTTTTTGTAAAAACTTTATGATATACGGGAATTAATATTAATCTTTAATAAGAAGACCCCCTCCTTGTCCAAAAAGTTATCAACATCCTTGTTAACATAATAGATGAAAACATGGAGGCTAAAATTCCAATGGATAGGGTAACCGCAAAACCTTTAACAGATCCGGTACCAAGAAGGTATAAGAATAGAGCAACGATTAAAGTTGTGATATTGGAATCGATAATAGTTCTAAATGCCTCCGAAAATCCATTATCAATAGCAACCATCTTCTTTTTAGTTTTGAGCATTTCCTCTCTTATTCTCTCAAAAATTAAAACATTAGCATCTACTGCC
>JBLHPX010000003.1:0-15573 GCA_047624545.1 Ulvibacter sp. | reverse complement strand
GCCTTATAACCGGTCATTAAACCTTTAGTAGTTGAAAGAACACAATCCCCTAAACCATTCTTAATAACTGGAATATCACTAGAAGAACAATAAAACCTTCTTCCTGGTGTAGAACAAACTTTAACCTCCCTTAAAGAAGGTTTGTTATTGTGGTACTTTAGGAATATTTTAAATCTGTTGCGATCACCACCCTCATCCTCGATATAATCAAGAATATAACCCTCTTCTTTTAAGATAGCTAAAATTCCTGAACGAAGCTTAGATATTGGAGATGATACAAAGCTACGATTAGCAATATAGCCATTTCTTACAATAGTAACTAAATCTGATACTGAATGATTTACAAAACTCATAATAATTTTACCAACTTGATTTTTTAACCCCAGGAATTCTACCCCAGTTTGCATAATGCCTAAAATTAATTCTCGACATACCAAAGTAACCTATAAAACCTCTAGGTCTACCATCGATCTCACACCTCTTTCTAATCCTAACTTTAGATCCGTTTCTCGGAAGTTCGGATAATTTTTTCATTGCCATTAATCTGCTTTCAAAAGGCTCCTCAAGATCACCTATTATTTTAGACAATACAGCTCTCTTAACCTCTAACTTTTTTACTAAAGACTTTACTTTATTATTTCTTAATATAGCACTCTTTTTCGCCATTATATTACTTAATTAATTTTAGCATTAATAGGAACGTTCAGACTTTTTAATAAATATAAAGACTGTTCCTTACTTTTTGCATTAGTTACGATGTTAATGTCCATACCAAATGTTCTAAGAATATTATCTAGATCCACCTCTAAAAATACACTTTGATCAGTAATACCAAAACTATAATGATAACTATCGTTAAAAGATTTAGCAGGAAGTCCTCTAAAATCCCTAACTCTTGGTAGAGCAATATAAATTAATCTATCAAGAAAGTCATACATTTTTTTATTCCTAAGAGTTACATAGTAACCAATAACAGAATTTTCCCTTAACTTAAATCCGGCAATTGACTTTTTTGCAATAGAAGCAATTGGCTTCTGACCCGCTATCAAAGATAACTCTTTTTCAATGTAAGAAAGTATATTTTTATTACTATCGGTAGCCTTAATTGCAACATTAATACTTACCTTCTCAAGAACAGGGATTTCCATTACATTCTTTAAAGAAAAATGCTCTTGTATTTCTTTCTTTGTTTTATTATAAAGTTCTTTTGTATAAGACATGCTAATCTATTTTTTTACTAGTTTTTCTAGAAACTCTAACTTTTCTTTTAAATTTTTTACCTTCACCATCTTCTGTTACAAATTTAATTTTAACAGGACTTCCCCCCTCAATATGAGAAATGTTAGACTTATGGATTTTTTTTGGAGACTTAATAATCTCACCAGCAGAATTAGAAGTGGGTTTTTTATGAATAGTAGCTAAGTTTACACCCTCTACTATAGCAAAATCTCCCAGAATATCTAAAATTTTACCTTTTTTTCCTTTACTAGATCCAGAAATTACAATAACTGAATCATCTTTTTTAAACTTATTTGTCATAATCTACAAAACTTCTGAAGCAAGTGAAGAGATTTTTAAAAACCCCTTCTGCCTAACTTCCCTTGAAATTGAACCGAACACACGGGTGCCAACGGGCTCCCTATTATTATCTATCAAAACAACTGCATTATCATCAAACCTAATAGCACTACCGTCTTTTCTGACAATAGGGCTTTTAGTTCTCACGATAACAGCCTTCATAACCTGACCTTTTTTTACCTTGGATCCAGGTGTAACATTGATAACGGAAACAACAATAACATCAGATATTCCTGTTATCATATGCTTACTACCGCCAAGAACCTTTATACACCTCACCAATCTAGCTCCAGAATTATCAGCAACATTGAGCTTAGTTTGCATTTGAATCATAACTAGTCTATTTTATTACATTTAATATTTTCCACCTTTTTCTTTTAGATATAGGTCTTGAAGTAACAATCTCCACCTTATCTCCTACGGTAACGTCGATATTACTACTATCAACTAGATATTTTTTCTTAACGTTGATAAATTTCTTATATTTCGAATGTTGCTTTCTAATAACAGAAATTACCTTCACAGTACTATTGTCAATGATACTTAATACTTCTACTCGCATTTATTTATTTAAATTTACCTTAGTCAATAACCTAGATATTTCCTTTCTCAAGATTTTAAATCTCTTAACATCAACACTAGTACCAGCAGAACGTTTAATTCTAAGAGTTAGTAATTCTTTTTTCTTAAAAACTACGTCCGCTAACAAATCTTTTATTTTAATATTATCTTCAGTCATAAAATTTATAAACATCTAAAATTTACAATCTCTAAAATATAAAGCTTATCAATCAAAAATCAATTGATTTTAATTATAAAAAAACAAGATTGCAAAAATAAAAATATGCAAAACTAATATACCCTTTGAATCACCTTAAGTTTAAAAGGTAACTTACCAGAGGATTTTTGCAATGCCTCCATAGCAACATCGTCAGACACTCCGTCCACTTCAAATATTATTTTACCAGGCTTGATATTCATAGCGTAAAATTCAACGCTACCCTTCCCCGAGCCCATCCTAACTTCAGCAGGTTTTCTAGTTATAGGAGTATGAGGAAAAACTCTAATCCAGAGTTTACCTTTTCTTTTCATGCACCTGGTAATTACTTTTCTTGCAGCCTCAATTTGTCTAGAATTAATTTTTCCAGAACTAAGAGCCTTTAAAGCAAATGAACCATACGATACCTTATCTCCAGAAGTAGCGTTACCTTTAATTTTTTTGCCACCTTTTTGACTTTTCCTGTATTTTGTTTTACTTGGTGTTAACATTTTAATCTAAATTAATATACTACCTCTTATTGATCCAAACTTTAATACCAATAATACCATAAGTTGTGTGTGCATTAGCGATGGCATAATCAATATCACTTCTTAATGTATGCAACGGTATTGAACCCTCTTTATATGATTCGGACCTGGCAATTTCTGCGCCAGATAATCTTCCAGAACATTGAACTTTAATACCCAAGACAGCATTCTTCATCGTAGACTGAATAGATCTTTTTATAACCTTTTTAAAATTAGCTCTATTTTCTATCTGCCTAGCAATATTTTGAGCAACCAAAGATGCATTTGCGTCTGGCTTGTCAATTTCAATAATTTTGACATCGACTTCCATACCAGCTATTTTTTTTACTTCTGTGCTAATTTTTTCAATATCAGATCCTTTCTTACCAATAATTACTCCAGGCCTAGAGGTATGAATAATTAAACTTAACTTATCAGAAGTCCTCTCAATAATAATTTTATTTCTATCAATGTAGCAATGAGAATACTTTTTCTCTATAAACTCAGCTATCTTAATATCATCAATTAAATTTTTAGCATAGTTTTTTTTATCAAACCATACGGAGTTCCATTTCTTATTTTTTAAAACTCTAAATCCTATCGGATTAACTTTTTGACCCATTTTTAATAATTAATTTATTTCTCGGCTAAATAAACCCTAACATTAGAAAACCTTTTTAAAATTCTGCTAGACCTACCTCTTGCCCTCGTTGCTAACCTCTTTAAAGTAAAAGCCTTACCTATATCAAATTTTGCAACATATAATTCATCAATATCCATATTGTGATTATTTTCTGCATTTGATAAGGCTGACAAAATCAAAGACTTAATATAGACAGCCATTTTTAAATTACAAAATGAAAGATACTTAACTGCCTCAGAAGCCTTCATACCCGTAACAGCACCCGTAACCCTAGTAACTTTTAAAGGACTAGTTTTAACGGATTGCAAATAAGCGGTTGAGTATGTTTTATTATCTTTTTGAACCATAACTTATTTCTTAACTTTTTTATTTCCAGCATGGCCGTAAAATATTCTAGTAGGTGAAAATTCACCTAACTTGTGACCAATCATATCTTCGGTAACTAAAACGGGAATAAATTTTCTACCATTGTGCACCAAAAATGTGAAACCAACAAATTGAGGTAATATAGTTGACCTCCTTGACCAAGTTTTAATAATTTTTTTTGCAGTTCCTTCTGTAGCATCCTTTACTTTTTTTAGTAAATAATGGTCAACAAAAGGTATCTTCCAAGACGATCTAGACATTTTTAATAATTAATTAATTTTTCTTTCTTGACTTAACAAGTAACCTATTGGACTTTTTCTTAGACCTAGTTTTTTTACCTTTAGCTAAAACACCCGTTGGAGACACGGGATGTCTACCGCCAGAAGTTCTGCCTTCGCCACCGCCATGAGGATGATCAACAGGATTCATAGCCACACCCCTAACTGTAGGCCTAATACCAAGCCACCTTTTTCTACCAGCTTTTCCAATAGAAGTGTTTTTATTATCTGAGTTGGAAACGGCTCCAATAGTGGCCATACAATCAAGTAAAAATAACCTAATTTCACCAGATTGCATTTTTACCAAAGCATAACCATTATCCTTACCAACTAACTGAGAATAAGATCCTGCAGATCTAGAAATGGCTCCACCCTTACCAGACTTCAATTCAATATTATGAATAATAGTGCCAATAGGTATTAATTTAAGTGGCATTGCGTTGCCAACATTAATATCCAGAGTTTTATCTTTTGAGGACTTTACGGTGTCACCAATATTTAACTTACCCGGAGCAATAATATATGAGTAAATGCCATCTGTATATTTAAGTAGGGCAATAAAAGCTGTTCTATTTGGATCATATTCAATTCTCTCAACTACAGCCTCAATATTAAACCTATCTCTTTTAAAATCAATGAAACGATATAGTTTTTTATGACCAACGGACCTATGCCTCACAGTAATTCGACCAGTATTATTTCTACCAGCAGAAGATTTAATTAACCCAGAAGATAAAATCTTCATTGGAGACCCTTTGTGAAGACCGGATCTGTCAATAGTTTTTAAACCTCTCAATGAAGGAGTTACTGGTTTATAATTTTTTATTGCCATCTCTTAATCTTGAAAATTTATTTTTTGATCTTTTTTAACTTTAACAAAAGCCTTTTTAAAACCACTTCTAGAACCTAATCTACCTTTAAATTTCTTTACTTTACCGTCGTAACTAGCAGTATTAACCCTGACAACATCAACAGAATATGTATCAGATATTAACTTCTTAATTTCGTCTTTAGTCAAAGATTTTGCAACTTTAAAACAATAAATACCGTCCTCCATCATAGGATTAGTTTTTTCAGTATATATTAAAGATTTTATTTCATTATAATCTGACATTTTTCTCTAATTAAGCTTCTATTTGTAAATATTTACCAATATTATCTAACACTTCCTTTTGTAAGATAATTTTATCAAAACTAAATAAATCATATATATTCAAAGAATCCACAGACTTGCAATGAAAATTCTTAATGTTTTTTATAGATTTAACAAATGATTCATTATTTTTATCTGATCCATTATAAAAATAAACAGAATTTTCAATTTTATTATCTTTGATAAATTTTGCTACATTTTTTGTCTGAGGCTTTTCCATAACAACATCAGATAATAACATTAACTTATCATCTTCTATTTTAGAAAATAAAGCGTCAGATATAGCCTTTTTCTTCATTTTTTTTGGTAGATCAAACTCAAAAATTCTACCCTTAGGTCCAAAACAAGATCTACCACCTCTAAATTGCACAGACCTTTTACTACCCTGCCTTGCTTTACCAGTACCCTTTTGGCTATGAGGTTTAGCAGTAGTGCCAGATATTTCGGACATCTCTTTGACTCTTGCAGTCGCAGATCTCACACTACTTCTATAGCTTCTTAAAGCAAATGACAACAAAGTATCTGAAGATTTTTCGTGAATTAATTTTACTTCTTCATCAGAAATAGAACTATCTTTAAAATTAATAACTTTTATTTTTACCATTTTTATATAATAACACAGAGTTTTTTAAACTCTAGACAACAAATTTTAATTTAGTAATTTACTCTAATAAACACATCCGATCTTTTGCTACCAGGAATTGCACCCTTAACAGCAACAACTTTTTTTTCTTGATCAAGGATAATTACCTCTAAATTTTTTGTAGTAATCTTAGAGGCTCCCATATGACCAGCCATTTTTTTACCCTTAAAAACTTTACCAGGATCTTGACATTGACCCGTAGAACCATGAGATCTATGAGAAACGGAAACACCATGACTAGCCTCCAAGCCGGCAAAACCATGTCTCTTCATAGCTCCAGCAAAACCTTTACCAACGGAAACGCCAGTAACAGCAACCCTATCACCTTCTTTAATAAAATCAAACTGATTAATTATATCGCCAACCTTATATTTTGGAGCTTTTTCAGTTTGGTATCCAAAAATTTTCTTATAATTACCAACTTTTTTCTTCTTGAATATACCTAAAAGATTTTTTGGAATATTTTTATCTTTAGAAGCTTTGTTGTAAGCAACCAAAGTAAGAGAGTTACCAGACTTATCCAACTCAGTGACGTCTATTACAGCTGCGTCATGAAGCTCTATAAAAGTTAAAGGTATCATCCTGTCATTTTCGTCAAAAAAATGACTCATTCCTATTTTTTTACCAGCTAATTCTAACATTTTATTAAATTATTACTTTGTTGACATTTTAATATCCACACCCGCAGAAAGATTTAGCTTCATTAAAGCATCAACAGTTTGCAAGGTTGGTATAATAATCAATAATCTCTTATAAGACCTAATCTCAAATTGCTCCCTAGAATCCTTATTAACATGAGGACTCTTGAGAACGGTAAATTTCTTAATTTTAGTTGGAAGTGGGACTGGACCCTTAATTGCGGCACCAGTTCTTCTAACCGTAGAAACTATTTCAGTAATAGCTCTATTTAAAATATTATTATCAAAAGATTTTAATGATATTTTTATTACTTCGATATTATTTCTCATTTCTACTTTATCACCTTTGATACAACACCTGCACCTACTGTTCTACCACCTTCTCTGATAGCAAAACGAAGACCCTCTTCCATAGCAATTGGCGCAATTAACTCTACTGTTATTTTAACATTATCACCAGGCATTACCATTTCAGTGCCTTCCGGAAGAGTAACTGAACCAGTTACATCGGTAGTTCTGAAATAGAATTGTGGCCTATAGTTTTTAAAGAAAGGTGTGTGTCTACCACCCTCTTCTTTTGTTAATACATAAACTTCTGCTTCAAATTCTGTATGAGGAGTAATTGATCCTGGCTTACAAAGAACCTGACCTCTCTCAACATCTTCTCTTTTTGTGCCTCTAAGTAGGACGCCAGCATTATCACCAGCCATACCTTTATCAAGCAGCTTTCTGAACATTTCGATACCAGTACAAATTGTTTTTTGAGTATCTTTAATACCTACAATTTCAATTTCTTCACCAACCTTAACAATACCTCTTTCAATTCTACCGGTTACTACCGTACCTCTGCCTGAAATAGAAAATACATCTTCTACTGGCATTAGGAATGGCTGATTTATCGCCCTTTCTGGCTCAGTAATGTGCTCATCAACAGCATCCATCAATGCTTTAATAGATTGAGATCCAATTTCTGAATCATCACCTTCTAGTGATTTTAAGGCAGAACCCTTAATGACCGGAATGTTGTCACCATCAAAATCATAAGAAGATAGTAACTCTCTAACTTCCATTTCTACCAATTCAAGAAGCTCTTCATCTTCTACTTGATCAACCTTATTTAAGAATACTACTAGAGATGGGACACCAACTTGCTTAGCAAGAAGAATATGCTCTCTGGTCTGAGGCATAGGTCCGTCAGATGCAGATACCACCAAGATACCACCATCCATTTGAGCAGCGCCAGTAATCATGTTCTTTACATAATCAGCATGACCTGGACAATCTACATGAGCGTAGTGTCTTTTTTCTGTCTCATATTCTACGTGAGCAGTGTTAATAGTAATACCCCTTTCTTTTTCTTCTGGAGCGCCGTCAATATCATCATAATTTCTTTTTTCTGCTAAACCAGATTTAGATAGATAGTGAGTGATAGCAGCCGTAAGAGTTGTCTTACCATGATCGACATGACCAATGGTTCCGATATTAACGTGAGGCTTGTTACGATTAAAAGTTTCTTTATTCATATAATTCAAAAATTTATAAATATTAACTACCAGATATAACTAAAACAATTACTTCAGGTAATTAAATATTACAGTAAGCCGGTTGATTGTAAAACCTAAAAAATAAAAATACCAATCTTTTTTTAAGGATTTCTTGAGGAATGAGGATAATAACTGTATTTTTTTACCATTCCTTTCTCTTTAGTCACCACAGATTATTCAGCAAAGCCTTAAGATTGAATAGTTAATTTGTTACATTTTAAATTTATAACAAATTTATTACTTCCAACATAAAAAAATTAATATAAAATATCTAATATTTCTTAGCAAGAAAAATTACTCTAAAAAAATAAAAATAATGTCTTCAATAAAGGAAAACATCAAAGAAATAGAAAATAAAATAAAGCTATCTAAAAAATCTGGACAAGATGTAAGTTTAGTTGCTATATCTAAATATTTTCCTAAAGAAAAAATTCAACAAGCGATAAATGCTGGACATAGTATTTTTGGAGAAAATAAAGTACAGGAGGCAAAGTTAAAATGGCAATCTCTAAAAAGAGAACACCCCAACATAAAGCTGCATCTAGTTGGACACTTACAATCAAACAAGGTCAAAGATGCTGTTACCATATTTGACACTATACAAACCTTAGATTCTATAAAATTAGCAAAAATATTGGAGTCGGAAATGACTAAACAAAATAAGTTTCCTGAAATATTTATTCAAGTAAATATTGGAAAAGAATTGCAAAAAAATGGCATAGATTCAGATAATTTAGACAATTTTTTACATGAATTAGAGAGTTTTCCAAAACTAAATATTTGCGGCCTCATGTCGATTGCTCCGAAAAATAAAAATTCTAAAAAATACTTTATAGAAACTTATAATTTAGCTAAAAAATATAATTTACAAAATATTTCAATGGGAATGAGCTCGGATTTTGAATGTGCCATTGAAAATGGGGCAAACTTTATTAGAGTTGGGTCTGCAATTTTTGGAGCAAGGGATGGATAAAGTAATAACAATAAAAATAAAGTGGATTAACCCAATTATTATTGCAGACAATGTAGCTCATGATCAAAAATTCTCCGATAATTTTGTTTTCTTATATTCATCAATTAACAATGAAAATAAAAACTCTAAATCATATTTGTCGTTTTGCACTAAAGAACTTATTAAATCTGATAACTTTAGTGAAATTGAAAAAAAAATTCTAAATAATGAAGAAGAAAAATATTTTGGCTACCTATCTTATGAACTAAAAAATAATATAGAATGTTTTAAAAAAATTAATAAAAATTATATTAAGATTGATAAATTACATTTTTCATCATTTCACTTTAATTTAGAATTTAATCATGATAAAAAAGAAATTATTTGTAAATTTTCGGAAAATTTAAAAGATAAATTTCAAGATTTTATAAAAAAAATTAATAAAAAAATTAATTTAGATCAAAAAAAATTAAGAATTATTAATTTAGATAGTAATTTTAATGACCGAGAATACTTAAGAAAAATAAATGCTATTCAAAATAGGATTAAAAATGGCGACGTTTATCAAGCTAACTTAACTCGTAAATTTTTTGGAAAAATAAAAGAAAGAACAAATTACTTTGATATATTTAAATCATTAATGCAAACTAGTCCTGGAAATTATAGTTCATTCTTGAAATTTTCCGACCTACATATCATATCCTCTTCTCCTGAATTATTTTTAGATATTGACTATAATAAAGTAAAATCATCGCCAATTAAAGGCACCTCCCCAAGGTCAAAAAATAAAATGGAAGATCAAAAAAATTTGGAATACTTACAGAATAGCGATAAAGAAAGGGCTGAAAACCTTATGATAGTTGATTTAGTACGGAATGATTTATCAAAGAATTGTCAAAATAACTCAGTAGAAGTTAAGAATTTATTTAAAATATTATCTTTTAAAAAAATTTATCACATGGTATCGGAGATAATAGGCAAAAAACTTCCTGACAAAAATGTAATTGACGTTATAAAGGGGTGCTTTCCACCAGGCTCAATGACTGGCGCGCCCAAAATTAAATCTATAGAAGTTTGTGATGAATTAGAAAAGATGGAAAGAGGGATTTATGCTGGTGCAATTGGATTAGTAAACAAAAATATCTGCAAACTATCAGTAGTTATAAGAACATTAATTATTTCTGAAGATAAGTTTGAGTTTCAATCTGGCGGAGCAATTACCTACAATTCAGACCCAGAGAAGGAACTGCAAGAGTCCAAAGACAAGAATAAAGGAATAATGGAATTGTTAGAAATAAAATAAGGATTTACCGAGTTATATTTTTTTGACCAAAAAGGTAAGATGTATACTCCATACACAGAGGCTGGAATTTCTATAAAGATAAAAGCGATCAAGGAGTTTTTTTATCTAACCTCCACCCTCTAATCTTCTCATGATTGCCAGATAATAAAATTTCTGGTATTTTCCTATTTTTCCACTCCCTTGGTCGGGTATATTGTGGGTATTCTAAAAAATCATCATTAAATGTCTCTTCAACCAAAGATTCTTTATTTCCCAAGACATCTGGAATATTTCTTAAAATGGAGTCAATCATTGTTAAAGCAGGGAGCTCTCCGCCTGATAAAATGTAATCTCCAACTGAAATTTCCTCCATCTGATATTCTTCAATGACTCTTTGGTCAATTCCTTCATATCTTCCGCAAAGAATGGAAATCTCTGATTCCTTACTTAAATTTATAGCCATTTTTTGATCAAATTTTTTACCCCTTGGTGAAGTGATAATAAATTTAGTGCGTTTTAGGTCTAATTTTTGAGCATCAATGGCATTACCAATAATATCTGGTCTTAATATCATTCCTGCACCACCACCAAAAGGGTAATCATCGACATTTTGACGCCTATCTGTAGAATAATCTCGAATATTAACCGAATTTAGTTGGCAAATATTCCTCTCAAAGGCTCGGGCAACGACACCAAAGGATAAATACGATTGAAATATTTCTGGAAATAGAGTGAAGATGTTAATTTTCAATTTATGCATTTTAAATGTTATGTTTAAGTGGAAAACTGAACTTGTTTCTGACCCCCACCACAATCGCGTTGCGATTCTGACTCCACATTAGGGGGAGTTAAAAAATACCGAACTTGATTCTAACAACTCAACCTAATGGGGGGTCAATGAGGGTGACGACTCAGTGAGGGTGGAAACTGAGTGTGCTTAGCTTTTACAGCGCCAAAATAATAAAATATTATTCTTAAACTCCCGCTGAAAATTTAACTAGATTTATTTTCTGATTAAATATTTAAAAACCTTCTCTAAATCAGCCCTCTTAGTTTCAAAATCAGTAATTTTCAATTTAGACTCATGAAGAATGTTTAAAATATCAGAAAATTCAGTTTTATGTGATTTGTAATTAATGATAATTTTATTATCCGTGATTAATTTTGCATCTAAATTTGATGATATAATTTCTGGAATTTGTTTAATTTGATTTGAAAATTCAATTAATATCTCCCTCTCATCAAGAGAATTCATTAAGTTTTTCTTTTTATCGCACTTTATAACGGAGCCATTATTGATAATAGCAATTTCATTGCATAACGCCTCCGCCTCTTCCAAATAATGAGTTGTCAAAACTATTGTTGTTTTTTGCTCTTGGTTTAGTTTTTTAATGTAAGACCATAAATTGTCACGAAGCTCAACATCAACCCCGGCAGTTGGCTCATCCAAAACTATAATTTGCGGATTATGAACTAAGGATTTTGCTACTAGAAGTCTTCTTTTCATGCCGCCAGAAAGTGATCTTGGTTTGGAGTCAATTTTATCTTTCAATCCAAGAGCTTCAATAATTTCTTCCGTATGACGATCCTTCTTTTTAACACCATAATACCCAGCGTAAAATTCCAAAGTTTCAAAGACGTTGAAAAAAGGATCAATAAATAATTCTTGCGGTACTATTCCTATTTCTTTTTTAGCATTACTGGTTTCCTTATCGATGTCAAAGCCAGAAATTTTTACAGATCCTGAGGTTTTTTTAACCAGACCTGCCATGATGTTAATAATTGTTGATTTACCAGCTCCATTTGGACCTAAAAGAGCAAAAAAAGAACCCTTCTTAATATTAAGATTAATATTTTTCAAAGCTTCCTTTTGAGATTTTTTTCCAATATTGTAGGTTTTTTGTAAATCTTTAATTTCAATTGCTAGGTCAGACATAATTTATTTAAAGGTGAGCTGGGTCATTACTTTCTGTATCTGGTAATGTTTCTGCAGGACTTGTAGGGGTTGGACACGATTCTTCTCCTGATATAGGAGAATTCAGAAAGTTATCCTCTCCAAGTAAACTATCAAAAGTAATTTTAATAATTTTGAACATTTTATCGATAAAATGTTCAAAAAATTCTTTCCCGCTCATGATAAAATTATAAGACATATCGTAACCATAAGATGAGGAATCTTGAAATAATAGATTTAATATTGTTGTTGGGCAGATAATACTAAAATACATCATAATAAATAATGCAGTAAGAATTAAAAAGAAGGTAGGTATGAAGCCGCCAAATAAAATTAAAGCCGGAATTGGAAGTTTTTGAAAAATACTGATTACTGTGCCAAACATAAGTTTCGATTGATTATCTATTTAAACATAATTTAGGCTTAATATCAGGTTCAATAAACCTAATATTTAACTTACATTTATTGCATTCCCTAGTATGTTCCATTTCAATTTTGTTAAAGTCAATCATACCAAATTTATGATCTTTCATTATATCTTTAAGAAAAAATATCATGAAGTTTATTGATTTATCGGCAACATAATAAACAACTCTCTTTCCGCTCTTAATAAATTCTTCTGCTGCCTGATATTTTTTGCTATCTCTTTTTTCATCGATCTCAGATTTCTTATCCCCCCTCACGTCTACACTAAATATAATATCTAGAATTTCATAAGTACAAATTTTATTGGTCGATAGAGTGATAAAAGATAAAACAAAAATAACTGCCAAAATTGGCATTAAAGTTTTTAGTAAAAACAATGCTACATAAGGAGCTTTATCCGTAAAGCCAGTGAGTTTAAATGTATCTTTATTCATCTTAAATAGTCTAAGGCTTTTTTTGTTAAAACTCTACCTCTTGGAGTCTTGTCGATAAAACCTATTTGTATTAAATAGGGTTCAATAGTGTCGCATACAGAGTCTTTTTCATCACTAATGCCAGATGCTATGGTGTCAATTCCAACCGGACCACCATCATAGTTATTTAAGATAAAATTTAAATATAAATTGTCGGATATATCAAGGCCTATATTATCTATTTCTAATTTTACTAAAGAAGAGTCGGCCGTCTCTTGATCGATGATATCTTTTTTATCAAAAGAAGCAAAGTCCCTGACTCTTTTTAAAAGTCTGATGGCAATTCTTGGAGTTCCTCTTGCTCTTTTAGCAATTTCTATTGCTCCATCATTAGTTACAACAAGATTTAAGATTTTTGCGTCCCTAATGACTATTTGTTTTAACTCGTCAATATCATAAAAATTAAGTCTCAATGGTATGCCAAATCTATCTCTGATCGGATTGCTTAAAAGTCCAATCCTGGTGGTGGCGGCAACTAAGGTAAATCTTGGTAAATCAATTTTTATAGCTCTTGCTGCTGGACCTTCCCCAATTATTATGTCGAGTTTAAAATCTTCCATTGCAGAGTATAGGACTTCCTCAATTGCAATATGGAGCCTATGTATTTCATCAATAAATAATATATCTCCATCTTGTAAATTTGTTAAAATTGCCGCTAAATCTCCTGATTTTGAGATCATTGGACCAGAGGTAGATTTGAATCCAACTCCCATTTCATGGGCTATAATTTGAGCTAATGTAGTTTTTCCAAGTCCTGGAGGGCCATAAAATAAAGTATGATCTAAGCAATCTGATCTGTTTTTTGCTGCCTCAATAAATATAGACAAGTTCTCTTTTATTTTTTTTTGACCAAGAAAATCTTTGAGATAAAGTGGTCTAAGGATATTTTCCCGATTCTTATCTTCTTCTTTTAGCTCTGACGTTAAGGTTTGATGATTTTGATCCTTCATAGTTAGTTGGTATTAAAATCTCATAGATGGTGCAGTGCTTTTTGTTGGATCATTATTCATAATCATATTATCATTATAAACGCAAACAATGTCACTACCGCTTCTGAGTGTAAATTGAGACGCAACAATTTCTGTAATTATGTAAGATCCTGCAACGCGATAATTAACCAAAGTTTCATAACCAGCAGAATCAACTACATATATAGCAGGAATCTCGCCATTTTTTTTACTAAATTGAAAATAGGTAAACTCTCCATTATCAAAAATTTTAATTGGAGCTATAATTCTAGATCCGGTAAATTCATATGAAAAATTATAATTAGCAACCTTTCGCATATCTGGCTCATCTGTAGGTCGAGATTTAGGAAAATTAACAATATTTTTACTTTCTCCATCTGGATAAATAAATTTTACAACAAAAACTAGATCCTGATCATTTATTCCACCAGCCTCTCTGCCAACTAGTTCAAAATGATAGACTTTACCTCCTTTACCTCCAGTTGTAAAAACTGTCATATTAGTTTCTGCGTCGTTTTCAATTGGCTTAAGAAATAGCCTGTTGCCAGAAGACTCATACATCCACAAGTTAGAGTTACCCATTGTGACTAATGATATCGATTCATTTTCTGCAAATTCTATAAATCCAAGGTAAGTATAATGACCAGTATATCTATAAACCTCATTGGGATTGTAAATAAATGATCTAAATTTTTTTTCACTACCTAAAAATCGAGGCTCCTGCGCGGAATAAGCATGATTGATATTACAAGAAAATATTATGATGATAAATAATATCATCTCCCATCTATAATTATTTACTAAGTAATAGCATGATCTAGTTCTATCTTTTAAGTTGATTGATGACCCTGATAAGCATTTTTTTATCATTTTATCTAATTTTTAAATTTACAAAATTATTGACCGTGAAGTTTAGTTTCTTTTTTAAGGCGCCAGATTTTTCATTAATACCGAGGAATGCAAAGGAAATTTTAACTCTCCTATCGCTAGAGATTTTTTTATTTCCCATATATCGTGTTATTTTATAATCCACCACAGCCTCTTTTGCAAGATTAATATATAGAAAATCCTGGGCAATTTTAATTAAATTTTTATTTTTTTCTTTTACAAAGGAAACTGATACCACATTCACCTCGCTATAGGAGTTTTTGCCAAAAAATTTCACAGGACTCAACGGGCTGGATCTATCAAAAAGTTTCTTAAAATTTCTATATTCTTTGGATGAAGAGTTGTTCCTGATGAATTCCAGCTTGTTATTTATATCACTGATGTCTCCAGTTCTAAAATCATAAGACTCTCTGTGTTTGACATAGTTTTCTATTAAGTATCTTGCAACCATGTCATTTATTGATATTACTTCTGCATCATATGATTTTCTTAGGCTTTTA
>JBLHPX010000002.1:0-16367 GCA_047624545.1 Ulvibacter sp. | reverse complement strand
TTGGTTAATTTGGGGTCGGCCTCTGCTTCTGAAATTGTTGCTGGGGCAATTCAAGATAATAAGAGAGGTCTTATTGTGGGCACCAAGACTTTTGGCAAGGGCTCTGTGCAGTCTCTTATTCCATTAAATAAAGGTAGTTCTGCCATAAAATTAACCATAGCTCTTTATTATACACCTTCAGGAATATCAATACAGGCAGATGGTATTAAGCCTGATATTGTTGTTAAGGAAGCTAAATTAGAAGCCGTTGAAAATAATTTAAAATCTGAATCTGATCTTGACGGTCATTTACAAGGTCAGATCAAAGAGATAGCAAAGGAAAATAGCGACGAAGAGGTTAAGAAAAAAGAAAATGATATTTTATACAATGATGATTATCAGTTAACTCGGGCAATTGATTTAATAAGAGGTATTAATTTATATAAAAATCTTGATTTTTCAGATAAAAAATAAAGATTTAAAATTTATGTCTTTGGCCATTAATTTGGCAAAAAATAATATTGGAATTACCTCCCCCAACCCCTCTGTTGGAACTGTTATTGTCAGGGGTGGAGTTATTTTAGCGACTGGAGTTACAGCCTGTACTGGTCGCCCTCATTCTGAGGAGTTGGCTATTTCTAAATTATCTTCTGATTTACTGCCAGATTCAGTCATTTATATTTCCCTTGAACCCTGCTGCCATCAAGGTGGGGGAGGGATGTCTTGTCTTGATTTAATTATAAAGTCAGGAATTAAAAGGGTAGTTTTTGCAGTAAAAGATCCCGACACTAGAACTAATGGCAAGTCAATTAAATTATTGCAGGAGAAGGGAATAGAGGTCCAGTTTGGATTAATGGCTGATGAGGCTAAAGAGGTGAATCGTGGTTTTTTTAAAGCAAAATTAAAGAATAAACCATTCATTACGGTAAAAATTGCCACTACAATTGACGGCAAGATTGCGACAAAGACTTTTGATAGCAAGTGGATTACTAGCAAAGATTCTCGTCAATATACTAATTTTTTAAGGTCAAAAAATGACGCAATTTTAATAGGAGCAAATAGTTTTAAAAAGGATTTACCTTCATTGGATTGTCGAATTTCTGGACTTGAGGATAGGTCGCCAAAAAGAATTATTTTAAATAAAAATTTTGACCTTCATTTAAGTCAAGAATTTTTAAACTCTTGTCAAAAAATTCCAACATTTTTTGTGGTCAGAGATGATTTTGATAAAAATACAAAAAATTATCAACATATTAATTTTATAAAATGCCCCTTAGACACTCGTAATAATATTGATCTAGAGGAGTTGGCGTCAAGGATTACTGTACTTGGAATTAACAATCTTTTAATTGAGGGTGGTGGACAGATTTTTGCTAGTTTTTTAAGGGGTAGTTTAATTGATGAGTTAATTTTGGTTAAAGGTAACTTTATTTTAGGTAATGATGCAATTTCTGCAACTTCTGATTTAGGGGTTAATTTAATATCAGATGTTGAGAATAAATTTCGACTTGATAAAGTTAGGAATATAGGAGATGATATTGTTATAAAATACAAATTATACCAAAATCTACCTTAAAATAAGCAATATATTAAAGTATTATTGCTGTCATTTGTAAAAAATGACTGGAATATATCCATATTTCGCAAGGCTTTTTGCAGATGATAGGTAAAAGATAAAGATAAATTGTTTAGTTTTTTTAACATAGTTTTTGAGGCGAACTTTGGTATCTGGCAATTAATAAAAAAATAATGAAATATATCAGTACAAGAGGAAAAGCGGCAAGTTTAAATTTTGAAGATGTTGTTTTACAAGGGTTAGCTGAAGATGGAGGGCTCTACATTCCGGAAGATTTACCAAAATTTTCTAAAGAAGAAATATCGGAGATGAAAAAGCTAAATTATCAGGATTTAACTTTTAAGATTGTGAAGCCATTTGTTGCCGGTGAAATTTCTGACTCAGATTTAACAAAAATTATCAAAAAATCCTATTTAAAATTTTCTAATAAAGCAATTGCACCAATTAAACAGCTTTCGCATAATCAGTTTTTACTCGAACTTTTTCATGGCCCTACTTTGGCTTTTAAAGATTTTGCGCTACAATTTTTAGGTAATATTTTTGATTTTATTTTAAAAAAAAGGAAGGAGAGAGTTGTCATTGTTGGAGCAACTTCTGGCGATACCGGATCTGCCGCAATTATGGGTTGCAAAGATTGTGATAATGTAGATATTTTTATTTTACACCCTTACAAAAAAGTCTCTGACGTTCAAAGAAAACAAATGACAAGTGTTATAAGTAGCAATGTTCATAACATTTCTTTGAAAGGTAATTTTGATGATTGTCAGGAATATGTTAAGGAGATGTTTTCTGACCAATCATTTTTAGGTGGTGCAAGAATGGCTGCGGTAAACTCTATCAATTGGGTTAGAATTATGGCTCAAATTGTTTATTATTTTTATTCTGCTGTTCGACTAGGTGTTTCTGACAGAAATCCAATCTCATTTTCCGTTCCAACTGGGAATTTTGGTGATATTTATGCTGGATATTTAGCTAAAAGAATGGGACTTCCAATTAACAAATTAATTGTAGCTACTAATCAAAATGATATTTTAACTAGATTCTTTCAGGGTAATGATTATTCTCGCAAGGAATTGATAGAAACATTATCTCCAAGTATGAATATCCAAGTCTCTAGTAATTTTGAAAGAATGTTATTTGATTATCACAAAAAATTTGATAAGGAAAATGAGGTTTTTGATAAAATGTCAGAGTTTAAAAAGACTGGTAAGTTAAGAGTTTCTGATGAAATTTTTTCTGACATTAGAAATGATTTTATTTCTTACTCAATTGGTGATGAAGAGACTTGCAAAATTATCAATCGAACCTATCAAGAAAATGAAGAAATTCTTGATCCTCATACTGCAACCGGCATTGGTGCTGCTGATTTATATCAAAAATCTAAGGATTATCAAGGTGAATATGTCGTAATTTTGGCAACGGCACATCCTTCGAAATTCCCTGATGCTATTGTAAAATCAGGAGCTCCTGAAGCAAAATTACCGTTATTTTTATCTGACTTGATGAATAAGGAAGAGAAGATGAGCATTATTGAGAAGGATTTAGACATGGTTAAGAAGTTTATTTCAAATAAAATATAACATTATGATAAATTTTTTTTCTAGAGAGGTTACGATTTCTACTCCAGGCGAAAATTGTATGCGATGTGGTGGAGATAATATATTTCGCAAAATTAACTTCAAAACATCTGATAGAAGTAAAGATAGGGCATATTATGGAGAATGGACAGTTGGATGTTCAGATATAGAAAGAATATCTGGAAAATATATTCTTGTAGATAATTTAACTGGATTAATTTCTTTGCATGATGAAAAAAATACGTTACAATTTGATCATGAAATTATTAAAGTATGCGATATTACCATAGATAAAGCGATGGAAACATCTAGCTCTGAAGAATCTGCTGTAGGTAGATTCAAATCATCTAGATCTGCAGAACTTAGTATGATAACTGAAGCTTCCTCAGGAAACTCTTCTAATACTTCCGAAGATAATACCTCGGGGGGTAGTCAAGAATCTAAAGATCTTAGGCCAACAACCTTTTGTTCTGAAATTTATTCGTTGGAAGGTAAGTCTACAAAGAGCATCGTTAGCTTATAACTTATAAAAATTGATTTTAACAGAATCATCAAAATTTAAAATTAATAATGACCTTAGACTTAAAAAAACAAAAAAATAACCTTCTTTTTATCCCTCTCGGTGGTTCTGGAGAAATTGGTATGAATGTAAATCTTTATCATCTTGATGGTAAGTTTATTATGATTGATCTTGGTCTTGGTTTTGCCCACAATATTCCTGGCGTTAATATGATTGCACCAGATCTTACTTTTATCAAAAAACACAGAAAAGATCTGTTGGGAATTGTAATTACTCATATTCACGAAGATCATATTGGTTCTGTACAGCATTTGTGGCAGGAATTGAGGGTTCCAGTTTATTGTACAAATCTTGCTAAAAATTTTCTTGAAGCAAAATTAGAGGAATATTCTTTTAAAAAGCAGGTTAAAATTAATGTTATTGACGGTTCAAAAAAATTAAAATTAGGATCTTTTGAGTTGGAATTTATTGGCCTTACTCATTCAGTACCAGAAATGAATGCAATTTGCGTAAGAACTAAATTTGGTAATATTTTACATACTGGAGATTGGAAGTTTGATCCCGATCCTGTTGTTGGAAATATATCAGAGAAGGAGAAGATTGCTAAAATTGCTGATGAAGAAGGTTTTTTAGCCATAGTTTCTGATTCTACAAATATTTTAAATAAGGGTAGGTCAGGTTCCGAAGGGCAGTTATTAGAAAATCTTGAGAGAATTATTTTGGAAGCCAAAGGAATGGTTGGTGTTACAACTTTTGCTTCTAATATTGCTAGAATATCAACAATTGCTAAGGCGGCAATTAAGTCTGGTCGTAAAGTTGTTCTAGCAGGTTTTTCTATTAGAAGATTGTATGAGGTTGGTAAAAAATCTGGTTATTTACAGGATTTGCAGCAATGCGTAATTTCTGAAAATGAAATAAGATCTTACGATAGGAGTAAAATTTTAGTATTATGTACTGGATGTCAGGGTGAAATCAACGCATCAACCATGAAAATTGCCACCAATAATCATCGTGTGATTAAGTTTAAATCTGGCGATTTAATGATCTTTTCTTCTAAGATTATTCCTGGTAATGAAAAGCAGATTTTTAATATTTTTAACCTATTTGCTAGAAGAAAGATAGAGGTAATCACTGAAAAAACTGAAATGATTCACGTTTCTGGCCATCCAAATCGTGATGAAGTTGCGGAAATGTATAAGATAGCTAAACCAAAATTTTCTATTCCAGTTCATGGTGAATATTATCATATTTTAGAGCATAGAAGGCTTGCTACGCAAGAGTGGGGTTGTGAACATGCCAATCTAACCGAAAATGGCTGTGTTATTAAGATTAATGAGAATAGTTGTGAGAAAATTGCAAATGTAGAAACTGGTTATTTAGCGGTTGATGGTAAGAACTTAATCCCAACTGATGGCAAAATAATCTCTCAAAGAAAAATATTGCAAGATTCAGGAGTGGTTTTTGTCATAGTCTTACTTTCAACAAACGGTGAAATTCTTGATATTGATTTAAAATCCGTTGGTTCTTATGATTTTGAAAATGATCCATATTGTTTAAATGATATTGAGGAGAATATCAGTAGTGCAGTTAAAAGCTCTAGCTCTGAGATTAGAAAAGCTAAAAAATCTCTTTTTAAAAAGGAGGGCGATCTGAGTAAAATATCAAAATCAATTGCTAAGGGGGTTAAATCAAAATTAATGAGAAACATGATGGATTTAACCGGCAAAAAACCAGCAATAGAGGTTTCAATAATGTTTAATAAATCTTAATAAATTTATGAATAAAAATACTTTAAAAAAACTGCTTTAAAGATGGTTGTTACTAGGAAGCCAAGATCTGTTTTGCCTGAGTTTAAGAAATGCAATAAAAATGTTGATCTTTTTATAAGAGTAAAGTGAAAAATTTTGTAATATTATTATTTTTATCATCTTGCTTAGAATTCAATTTTGATCAAGCGCAAAAATTGAATTCCTTGCCGGAATTTTATACTTCTCCAAAGCAGAATAATCTATCAATTCTTTATGGCGTTGGTGCTGGGCACAACCTTAACTCGGCGACAAAGTCTGCTCTTAGCAGTGCCTCTTCAAAAATAATGACCAATATTTCTTCTGATTCCAGAATGCTGGCAAAGTCTTACAATGAGAATATTAGTGAGCAGTATCGGGAACAAATCAGTGAAAAATTAGAAAAAATTACCTTTAATAATTATCAAATTTCTAATTCAGCAAATTTTAAGGATAAAATTTATGTTGAAGTGGCTATTAATAGGAATAATTTTATCAAGCAAAATTCTAATAAATTAAGCAATCTTAATCAAAGGTTTAAAAATCTATCAAAAAATTTAGAGAAAAAAAATATTATTGATCAATATAGGAACCTAGGTAAAATACAAAGCAAAATTAATGACGCTAAAATTTTAAATATTATTTTAGATTCAATAAAATATAAGGGGATAGATTATCAGGAAAATTATAAAAATTACAATTCATATCAAAATTCCTTTGATGATTTAATTGAAAAAATAATTTTTAAGATTGACCTAAAAGCGGATAAAGATATCGCCAGAATTATTAAAAAAGGATTCTCGGAACAGAAGATTAAATTAACCATCAGAAATCCTAAATCAAAAAATCTTATTATCTTAAAAATAGAAAAGGAGGAAATTTCTGATAAAATTTATGGTAGCTTTATTGTTAAGCTAAGAGTTAACTTTTCTCTAATCAATCAGGGTAAAATTTTAGCAAGCAATATGATTGAATCTAGCGGCTCCTCAGTGATTAGTAAGAAGGAGGCGAAGAATTCTGCTATTTTAGAAATTTACGAAAAAATTAAAGAAGAATCTATAGAAAAGGTCGTCGGTTTATAAACAAGGAGTTAAAAAAGATGGAAATTGGCGTTGGTAAAATAGAAAATGATTTTATTGACACATACTCATCAAAATATTATGATGAATATCGTGTTTTTTTACTATGAAGAAAGATTTTAAAATGGTAAGAAAATATTAATAAAAATAGAAATACATTACAATGCCTAGCAATATTGACAAACCTGCTGATTACATAAATTTGAGCAAAGACGAATTTGATATAGAGTTGGTCGCCATAAATGATATTGAATTTTTAAGAAACAAAAGATATGAATTTCTTGGTCATATAAGGGATAATAGTGAGGTAATTAGGATGAATTTTTCAGATGAAGTGGTGAAAGTGCCAGACTGGATATTGCAACCTGATTATCTTTATTTAATTGATAAGCGGGCAGGGGAATTAGCTTTATCTAATGGTATTGAAGATGCGGATTGTATGATTTTAGATCTTTTTATAGATGAGCTGAATAACATTACCGACATCTCTCTTTTAGAGAAAAAAAAAGAAGTATGTAATGACAGATTGGAGATTGCTTTAGGAAAAGGGTCTCAGTCTGTGGATATTAGTTTAGAAGGGGAGGTAGATGATGGGCAAAAAATCTACCTAAACACCCCACTCTTAACTTTTTATATTGAAGAGAGAATTAAAGAGTTACAAAAAGAGATGTGCGTTAGTAAAGAAAGTGACACGCCTTCAGGAGAACCCTTTTCTCCCCCCTCTTTTCCCGTCAGGAGTTCTTCAATGATAGTTAGCTTGTAAATGATTAGTACATATCAAATATTATTAGAAAGGATAGTGGGAAAAAAAGATCCAATATCTGATTGGTTTGCTGATAAATTATTAAATGTTAATTTACATTTTTATAACTCAGTAGATCTTCGTCATTTTGGGCACAAGATTGCTCCTGTTGATGTAAATTGCTTTCCTGCAGGCTTTAATCATTTAAGTTCTAAGTCAAAAAAAAATGCCAACCAAAAAGCTAAAAATTATTTAAATAATAATTTTCCAGGGATTAAGAAAGTTTTGATTATTGCCGAATCTCACACAAAAAATCTTAAATATCTGGAAAACGTCCTGTCACTAAAAAATATTATTTTAGATGCAGGTTACGAGGTTAAAATTGCCAATCTTAATAACGAAATCGCTGATATTTTAGAAATTGATTTAGAAAATAACAAAAAAATTAAAATTCATAAAATTATTAAGAAGGATGATCGAATTTTAACTTCAAAAGGTTTTGAGCCAGATTTAATTATTTCTAATAATGATTTTACTGACGGAGTCGCTGAAATTTTACAAAATATTGAGCAAAAAATTATTCCCAACCCTTCTTTTGGATGGTTTCAAAGGTTAAAATCAGAGCATTTTAGATGTTACAATGAGCTGGCAACTGAATTTTCTAATTTAATTGAGATTGATCCTTGGCTGATTTCTACTAAATTTGACATGGCACAGGATCTTGATTTTAAACAGCAAATTGGTATTGATAATTTAGCTATTAAAACCGGCAATCTTTTAAAAGATTTGCAAGAAAAATACAGACAATATGAGATAAAATCGAATCCTTATTGTTTTATTAAGGCTGATAATGGAACCTATGGCATGGCGATTATGAACGTATCTTCTGCTGATGAATTGGTTTCGTTAAATAAAAAAAATCGTAACAAGATGAACATGCTTAAAAATAACGTACAAAATCATCAAGTTATTATTCAAGAAGGTGTGCCAACAATTGATAAAATAAGGGGTTTTAATGCTGAGCCAATGATTTATATGATTGGCGGCGAAGTCGTTGGTAATTTATTTCGCTATAATGAGTCCAGAGATGAGAAGAGTAATCTTAATTCTGGTACTATGCAATTTAGCGATCTAAATATTTTAAATTCTGACGATACTGATCTTGGTGGTAAAAAGGAAGATTTGATCAAGATATATGAGGTAATTTCTAAAATTTCTGCAATTGCGTCAGGGATGGAGAAGTATTGCTAAATTCTCAAATAAAATTAGAGAATATTATCATTAATTTTTATTGATTTCATCAAGGCGGCAGCCTTATTTAGGCATTCTTGATATTCTGATTCTGGCACTGAGTCATAAACAATTCCAGCGCCAGCCTGAAGATAGATTTTATTATCTTTAATAAGTGAGGTTCGGAGGCAGATGCAATGCTCCATATCTCCATTTGCTGAAAAATAACCAACTGAACCAGCATAGAAGCCTCTTTTTTCTTCCTCAATTTCTTCAATAATTTGCATAGCACGAATTTTTGGTGCACCACTAACAGTGCCAGCAGGAAAAGAGCTAATCAAAACATCTAAACCGTCTTTGTTATCTAAAATTTCCCCCTCAACATTTGAGCTAATATGCATGACATGAGAATAATATTCAATAAGCATTTTTTCAGTAACTTTGACGCTTTGTTTTTTACAGACTCGTCCAACATCATTACGTCCCAAATCAATTAACATTAAATGTTCAGCAATTTCTTTTTTGTCAGAGAGTAGATCTTGGGCATTTTTTTTATCTTCAAACTCATCCCTTCCTCTTTTTCTGGTGCCTGCAAGAGGGCGAATAGTGACTTTACCATTTTTGAGAGAGCTTAAGATTTCGGGGCTTGAGCCGATGATATTGAAATCATCAAAATTAACAAAAAACATGAAGGGAGAAGGGTTAACAGAGCGAAGTGACCGGTAAAAATCAAAAGAATTTTCTTGATTAAATTTTGCTGAAAATCTTTGGGAAATAAGGATTTGTAAGGCATCTCCAGAAGTAATGTAATCCTTGGCCTTTTGAACCATATTTTTATATTTTTCTTCTGATAGATGATGCTTAAATTCTATTTTTTCATCTCCTAAATTAACCTCAGAGCCAGAAAATGATGAATTAATAATGTCAGTGACTTCTTTAACGTTATTTTGAGCTTGTTTGTATAAATCTTCTGGATTTTGGTTCTTTTGAGGAAAAATTGGCGCAGTAATGTAA
Organism: Ulvibacter sp.; assembly: GCA_047624545.1. GTDB lineage: Bacteria > Pseudomonadota > Alphaproteobacteria > Rickettsiales > UBA1997 > CAJQHK01. The sequence goes on along the minus strand of JBLHPX010000002.1, from coordinate 6,866 downwards.
ATTACATCAAATAAACTATCGAAAATAACTAAAATTTGCGGCCTAATAAAAATAGAATCTGGAATATTAATTTCGTCACCCTGTCTATGGTCGCCAATATTTTCCATCAATTTAACCATGTCATAGGACATATAACCAAAAAGACCGGACTCTATGGGTAAATCAGATTTTATGTCGTTAATTTTGCAGGAATTTATTAGTTTTCGTAGATTGTCTAGGGGTTTTTCAGTGATTTTAATAAAATTTTCCGAGTTTTCTTCAAAATTTTCATTAAAATAGGCAATTTTATCCTTAATTTTCCACATTAAGTCTGGCTTGAGACCTATTATTGAAAATCTAGCTCTATTTTTACCTTTCTCTACCGACTCGTAGAGAAAATTATTTTTTGGAAAATATTTCTTTAATTTTAAAAAAGTTAAAACGGGAGTAGTTAAATCTGACGAGATTCTAACCTTTAAAATTGCTGATTTTTTCTGTTCTAGTTTTTTGAGTATGTTAATTTTCATCTTTAAAGTGGTTTTTTAAAATATTCTATTCATAAATTATTAAAAAATAATGATTTTTGATGATTTAGGAGGAAAACAAAAAACATCTGTTTTAATCTGCGTATTTTAAAGGCGGGAATTGGCATTAGTCTAGCCATAATTTTGTAAGTAACATAACTTTTATTGCCCTTTATTTCTACCTGTTGCAACAATTTTCTGTAACAGGGTCATTTAACTTGTAGTAAGTTGGTTACTTGTTTTAATCCAATGCGAGGACGATTTTTCTAAACAACCTTTATTAAGTCCAAGAGAGTTTATAACTTGAAAATTATCATCATCATGATATTGACGACAATCTTTAATTGACAGGTTGTCGCTAAGAGCTGCCCTTATATTTATTTTATTGAATAGTTTTGTGTTTAAAGCATCGTATCTTGTAATTTCATTTATCTCCATATCTTATAAAACTCCAAGTGCTTTGTTTAATTCTTCTGATATTGGCATTTTGATTTTAAATAATATTATTGATAATTTTTTAAAAGAATAAAGCGTCTTCTAGTAAAACACAAATTCTTATAAATAATTCATTTTCTAATAATAATTGATTCAGATATTTTCCATTATGGGCGTGAGTAATAATGTTTATGACAAATCATACGCATCAACCATCGCGATAGGATTATCTAACTCTAGTATAGATATTGATCAGGAGCTATTAGATAATATTATAAAAGTGGCGCAAAATACTGATAATCATAATACATTTTTAGTGACATCATGTATTTTATCTATCTTCTCAAGTTTAGGTGTGTTTTTTGAGTCTGGTAAGGAGGTTGATACTTCTACAGGATCGGAATTTATTGTGAATTTAGCTGAAGCTGTTACATTTATTTATTTTGCAATGCAGGTTTGTAAATTAACATATGACTGGGTCAAGAATAGAGAGGTATCCCAAAATTCTAGCGCAATAGATGATGTGAATGAATTGTTTTCGTTGAGTGAAGGAGATAGTCGTAGGATTGTTGAAGAGAGTGTGGTTAGGCTTTGTCAGAAGTTATCTATATGTAGTAGGTAGCCCATTTTCTCGTTCGAGAGACTCCTATTCTGGAAGTCCATTAACTGAGTTGACCTACTCTCCTATTTTAGGAAATTCTCCATCAGCTGTGCCAATTGGATCCGTCACTTCCCCGGTATCAGAGCTTTTTGATCGTAGTAAAACATCCTCTGGAAATGTTCTAAGTTAGTTTGCATAGTAAGTTTAATTTTTTAAGGATCCTAGTGCTGTTGAGATTTGATAACAAGGTAGGGGTTGGATCTGGCACCATATCCTTTCTCATTTGAAAATAGATAAAAAATAGCTGTAATATTTACATATTTCATGAGGTTTTTTTAACTATCTTAACAAAAAAGATAAAGTTATGATAATATTATTGAAAAGTTTAAATTAAAAATAATGACAAAAAATATTGCAATTTATCCTGGATCCTTTGATCCGATTACTTTAGGACATATCGATATTATCAAAAGAGCTAGTAAGATTTTTGATCATGTTATCCTGGCCATAGCACGAGATAATACGAAAAGTTCATTTTTTTCAATGGAAAAGAAGTTAAGTATGGCCCAGAATGTATTGGAAGACCTAAAAAATGTTGAGGTCAGTGATTTTTCTGGTCTTTTAGTTAATTTTGCTAAAAAAAGAAAAGCTAAAATTGCCATTCGAGGATTAAGAGCAATTTCTGATTTTGAATATGAATTTCAAATTTACAACATGAACTCAAAATTAGATCCTAATTTACAAACTATTTTTTTACCATCCTCCACTGAACTTCAATTTATTTCTTCCAAATTGGTTAAAGAGGTGGCACGCCTTGGTGGCAATGTCTCCTCCTTTGTCAGTCCCATAGTTGAGAAGGAGTTAAAAGAAGCGTTCTTGTAATGTGGATTTATGGCAAGAATGTTATTTTTAATTGCATTTTAAATGGTAGAAAGGTCCACAAAATCCTACTCACTCAAAAAAATCACCTAGAATTAGAAGGGTTTTTACAGAAAAATAAAATAAAATTCTCAAAAAATCTTATTGAAATTTGCGACAAAAAGCGGATTGATAAAGAGTTTACTGAAGACGTCTCCCACCAATCAATTATTGCTAAAATTGATCAAATAAGTTTACTGAATGAAAATGAATTTTTGGTAAAAAATTTTAATCAGAAACCTCATATTTTAATTTTAGACCAAATTACTGACCCACAAAATATCGGGGCCATCATCAGAAGCGCTTTCGCTTTTAATTTTGAGTATGTTTTTGTTGATAAGAGGCATTTTCCAGTAAAAAGTCATGCAATTTTTAAATCTTCCACTGGCTACATTGATAATATCAAATTACATTCTTATGGCAATCTAAATAATTTACTCGAAAATTTAAAAAAAATTGATTATTGGTGCGTGGGTTTAGATGGTTCAGCGTCAAAAGATATCTCTGAAGTTAAAAACTTAGAAAATATTGCTTTAATTTTAGGTTCAGAGGGTTCTGGCATTAGGAGTTTAGTCAAAAAAAATTGCGATTTGTTGGTAAAAATTCAGATGAGCCCAAAGGCAGAGAGTTTAAATGTTTCTAATGCTGCAGCAATAATTATGAATCAAATATTTTCATCATGATTAAAAAAATTTTAATATTAATTTTATTTTTTTCTAGCTCCTCATATGCTAAGCAATCTGAAAATTTAACTATTTTTGCTGAATCTAACTTGGCGGTTCCGTTGGTTAAGATTATCAGAAAATACTCAAAAGAAAGGCATGTCATAGTTTCTATTAATTTTCGATCGTCTTTTGATTTAATTAAAAAAATTGACGAGGGGGAGCCGGCAGATATTTTTATTTCATCTCATAAGGATTGGATTAATTCTTTAAAACAAAAGGGTTTAATTGACATTTACAGCATATCAAACATCTCTGAAGATAGTTTAGTTTTAATTACCTCTAATCAGAATAAGAAATTTCTTGAAAGTAAATTTGATAAAAAAAATCTTAATTCAATTTTTACAAAAATAGGTAATAATGGGTATGCTTTAATTGCTGAATCTGAGTATAAATCTCTTGGTAAATACAGTAGTAAAATCATCAAAAAATACAACATTAAGCCTAGTGTAGTTTTTAGAAAATTAAATGAGGATAAGAAATCTATTATTGATTTTGTTGCAGAAGACAAAAACCTTTTTGCGTTAGTTTTGGAGAGTGAGGTATTGCCAAAGGATGATGTCAACATTGTTGCTAAGATACCAGATATTGACATTAATTATCAGGCTTCTGCTGTTGCGGGTAACAATATGGAGTTAGCTCGTGATTTTATTACATTTTTAGAAGAGGTGGAGTTTAAGAAGTATTTTTAATTGACCAGTCGTGCACAGGTCTTTTTATTAAATGTGTAGTTAGGTTTGATTATCGGTATAAGGATCGGAGATATTAGATTCTTCTAAAATTTTAATCTCTAACCTTTCCATCTCCTCCCTTTCTTTGTCTTCAATATGATCATAGCCAATTAAGTGTAGTAAGCCGTGTAATAATAAATGCTTTAGGTGGTGATCTATTAATTTACCCTGCATCAACGCTTCATTCTTTATGTATTCTAGAGATAATATTAAGTCTCCGAGAATTAAATTATTATCAAACAAATACTCAGTAACATCTTGATCTTTTTTTAAGTCTAGGTCGTGCAATGGAAAGGCTAAAATATTAGTTTCCTTATCCTTATGGCGATAATTTTTGTTTAATTCTTTAATTTGATCATTATTCGTTAATAGAATTGATATTTCGATATTAATATTTTTTTTCAGAATGCGATTTAACTTTATTTTTTTTGATATTTCTTCTAAGAAGTTACCGATATTTACTGAAATATTTTTATCATATTTTAGCCAACTTTTATTCTTTATGTTAAATTCTACATTGATATTAGACATTTAGTGGGTGTTTTTTAATTAGTTTTTGTAATTTTGACTCAATTATGTGAGTATAAATTTGTGTAGTTGATATGTCACTATGTCCCAATAATTCCTGTAAAATTACCAAATCTACGCCATTATTTAATAAATGAGTGGCAAAAGAATGTCGAATAATATGAGGTGATACGCGATCAGGATCAATATTGGTTTTTCCCGCCAACTCCTTTAGGATCTGATGAAATCTTTGTCTAGTAATGTGAGCATCCGTACAAACTACGTCTCTGGTAATAATTTTTTCTTTTTTACTAGCGCGAATAATTCCAGGAAAAAGATATTTTGAGTGTGATTGACCCATTTTCTCTCTTAAATCTAGATATTTTTCTAATATTTCTAATGATTTGGTACTGAGGGGAACTATTCTTTCTTTGCTGCCCTTACCCTTGATAATTAAATAATTTTTAAGGGTAATTTTATTATTTTGATTGATTTTGCCAATAATATTAATTGGTAATGAGACTAGTTCGGAAGCTCTAAGACCTGAGGCATAAAGAATTTCTAGCATGCAGGAAATTCTAACGCCAGATTCTGAAGAGTCGTTGTTGGAGGAGTTTAATAAGGTTAAAATTTCTTTTTCAGAAAGAAATTTTGGTATTTTTTGTTTTTTCTTCGGGATTATGAGATTTTTTGCTGGATTTTCTGAAATCATTTTTTCGATTTCTAAAAATTTAAAGAAGTTTCTAAACGTTGCTATTTTACGACAAATTGTGTTAGTGGTAATTTTATTTTGATCCAAAAATGCTAAAAAATTAACAAGATCTTGTTCAGATGTTTTTGTAAGGGCTATTTTTTTGTGGGTAAGAAATTTTTGTAATTGCGATAAATCATTTTTATAAGAGGTTATGGTATTTTTAGAAAATCCATTCTCACTTTCTAAAAGTAAAAGAAAATTATTTAATATCTCTCGATCACAATGTTTCATCTAGGTCTTATAACGTTTTCCATTTATAATGCATTAGTGCGTGGTACAGATATTAATTTTATCAGGCATATCTATTTGAATCGTAATTTCCTCTTGATTTATTACCCTTTTGCCACTAATAAAAAATACAAATAACATTCCGAGAGTGGTAATTAGTACGAGATAAATGGTTAAATTTTTAATTATTCCCATGGACGATCATATTCTGGAGAGTTTTCTGATAACGGTATTGACTCGATATCAGCGTAAATCTTATTATTCATTTTAATTACAACCCTTCCAGTGTCGGTTACTTTTCCAATTACAGCAAAATCTAACTCCCATTTATCAAAAATCTTTTTAGCTTCCTCTTCTTTTTCTGGCTTAATGACCATTAACATTCTTTCCTGACTTTCTGAAAGCATAATTTCGTAAGGGGTCATGCTTTCTTCCCTTTGAGGAACTTTTTCAAGATTAAGTTCAATGCCAGTACCTCCCTTACCAGACATTTCAAAAGAAGATGACGTTAGGCCAGCCGCCCCCATATCTTGGATAGAAAGAATAGTATCTTGTTGCATTAATTCTAGACAACTCTCAAGTAAGAGTTTTTCAGTAAAGGGGTCGCCAACTTGTACGGTCGGTCTTTTATCTTCATCACCTTCTTTAAATTCATCAGATGCCATAACTGCACCATTAATACCATCGCGACCAGTTTTTGAACCAATATAAACAACAGAAGCGCCGATATTACTTGCTGCACTGTAGAAAATTTTATCTTTTTTAGCGATGCCAACTGACATGGCGTTAACTAAGATATTGCCATTGTAACTTTTGTCAAAAGTTACTTCGCCACCGACGGTTGGAACGCCAATCGAGTTGCCATAATGACTGATACCAGAAACTACCCCATTAATTAGTTGTTTAGTTTTTGGGTGGTCAATGTCGCCGAATCTTAACGAGTTAATGTTAGCAATTGGTCTTGCTCCCATAGTAAAAACATCTCGTAAAATACCGCCAACACCAGTTGCAGCCCCTTGGAATGGTTCAATAAAAGATGGGTGATTATGCGATTCCATTTTAAAAATTACCGCGTCACCATCGCCAATGTCAATGATTCCAGCATTTTCACCTGGACCACAAATTACCCAATCTTCTTGTGTATGCATGGTTTTAAGCCATTTTTTAGTAGATTTGTAAGAGCAATGCTCACTCCACATGGCAGAAAAAATGCCAAGTTCGGTAAAAGTTGGTACGCGATCTTGGATTTCAAGGATTTTCTGATATTCCTCTTCGGTTAGATTGTGATTTTCTATTAATTCTTCAGTAATTTCTGGCTCTTTAGTCATTTTTATTAATTTGAAATATTTGTAAAACCATGATAAGATAGAAAACTAAATAATCTAGAATAGTTTTGACGTGGGTAAAAAAAGTAATAAAAATAGTTTGATTGATAGGCAGGGGAGGTCGCATCAACCCTTACATTCT
>JBLHPX010000001.1:0-24176 GCA_047624545.1 Ulvibacter sp. | reverse complement strand
ACTGTAGCAGACTCAAATCTTAACGGGTGTGGTGGTAAATTAGTAGTTAGTGAGTCTGTATTGCGTACCGCTATTTCAGATGGAAATACGAGCGGCACTTACCAAGTTTCTGGATATAATTTTGATGCAATATTTACTGGCCAATTAACTAGTATGTCTACTCTCTTCCAAAACTCTAACTTTAATGGAAATATATCAAGCTGGGATGTAAGTAATGTTACCAATATGTACGCTACGTTTAAAGGCTCTGCATTTAATCAAGACATATCAGGTTGGGATGTAAGTAAGGTTACTAGTATGACTTATACATTTAGAGACTCTGCATTTAATCAAGACATATCGGGTTGGGATGTAAGTAATGTTACTAGTATGAATTATATATTTAGAGACTCTGCATTTAATCAAGACATATCGGATTGGGATGTAAGTAATGTTACTAGTATGACTTTTATGTTCAACACCGTCTTTAATCAAGACATATCCGGATGGGACGTAAGTAATGTTACCAATATGTACGCTACGTTTGATAATACATCTGCATTTAATCAAGACATATCGGGTTGGGATGTAAGTAATGTTACTAATATGGGGAATATGTTTTATCGTGCGTCTGCATTTAATCAAGACATATCGGAGTGGGATGTAAGTAATGTTACTAATATGACTTATATATTTAGAGACTCTGCATTTAATCAAGACATATCGGAGTGGGATGTAAGTAATGTTACTAATATGAGTTCGATGTTTGGTACAACTCCATTTAATCAAGACATATCCGGGTGGGATGTAAGTAAAGTTACTACTATGAGCTTTATGTTTTATGGTGCGTCTCTATTTGATCAAGATATTTCCGATTGGAGTGTGCATGTTTGTGGTAGAAATGTTACCTCTAGCGGCTTTTTTGGCATCAACGCTGCATCATGGACTGAAGAGGAGAGGCCAGATTTTGGAGCCTGCAATTAACCCCACATTAAGTATGGAAATTAGTTATGTATCATTAGCAGGAAAGTTTATTCGAACTAAATTCAACCCCCAACTCGAACAAAATATATAATTTTTAAACCATAGAGTTTGGTGCTGATTTTAGTTTCTCTTAAAACTTGCACACGACGCCTCGTAAAGTTAAATTTAATAGTTGGCACTATTTATAACTTAGTTTGAGGTGGAGTAGGTTACTTCCGATACATCTATGATGTAGCTATCTAAATTTAAGGTGTCTTTTCCTAGGAGACTTATGTTTTTTCCATTAATTCTTAGTCTTATCAAGCTATTCTCAAAAATAAACTCCACAGTTCCTCCAAATTTAGAAAAATTACTGATGTCACTAATAGTAATTATGTTGTAATTGTTAATTTGCTTTAGGATGTCTAGTAGATGCCTCTCTTCTGAAAGACTAATGTAGAGTAAGTGGCAATCACCAAGCTCTTGATTTTTGCTTTTTTCTTTTATGGTAACATTGTCTGGACCAAGCTCCCTTAGGTACAGCCCTACAAAATCCAATCCTAATGTGCAGATAACGCGTTTTTTATCGACATCCTTATGCCAAATAATATTTTCTGATATTGCTTTGATCCACAAGGCTTTTATTTTGTAATCTTCTGCCTCTTCGCTTTGGGAGGAGGTAGAGAAAAATAAAATTAATATGTAAATTGCTAAATATTTAATCATGATTTTAAAAGGCGATATTTAGTTTGGCATATATTTTATTCGGTTCCATAAAATTCACTTCTTGATACATGAATGGTATGAATTCTTGACGCTTACTGCTGAACAGATTTTGCCCAGCTATGGTAAGTTTAATGTGCTGGTTAATTTTCCAACTAACATTACTGTCAAACCTAAAATATGAATTAATATCGTATTTTTTTAACTCGTCGACATAAAAAAGGAGATTGTTCCAGCTAAAATTACCAAAGAAATTGTAATATGAACGGACGCTAAATTGATTTTGAGGAGAGGCTTTTTCGTCTGATTCTGTCTCAGTATCTGTGCTTCCATCTTTTAAGCGTAGATCTAATTTTAAAAATGTGTAATTAACAGATATGTCAAGATTGTCTGTGAGGCTGATCTTGGAAGATATTTCTGCGCCGTAAGACTCTCCATATAATTCATTTCCTAGGACATATCTTGTTTCGGAGGGGCTGACAGAGTCAGTCTCGTAAGTTCTGATGTTGTCATATTTATTAAAAAATATCGACAGATCGGTGAATAGTTTTTTAGAAAAGCGGTTTCTGTACCCTAATTCGTATGACACCAACTCCTCGGGCTTAAAATTTTCATTACCACTTAACATGACGACGTTAGGAGTTTCGTCTCTAAAGGATTTTATCGTAGAGCCATACCTTTCTGCAATAGTTGGGCTTCTGGTAATCTTTGATATTCCAGACCATATTGACTGGCTATCTGTTATCTTGAAGTTGCCTCTTATGCTTGGATGAAGGGCGAAATTTGAATATTCATTATTTTTAAGGTCATCTTCATGCTGCAATTTAAGGCTGGTGGTTAAAGAGAGTTTTTTAGGAATGATGTCAATTTTGCTCTGAATAAAAGAGTTAAGAAGGCCGCTACTATTTTTTTTAAACTTAAAATCATATTGATCTGAGTAATCTATTTTAGAATTTGTTATGCGATATCCTAGGCCAAGCGTGACTACTCCAAAAGGTGTTTTTGGTACGAAATACTGAAGATCTAGATCAAAAATATCAAATTTTTGCTGAAACAGGGCAAAACTTCTTTTGTAATAATCATAGTAACTCTTGGATGTTAATCTGTTGCCATTATCTTGTCTGTGGAGCCATTTTGCCATAATATTTCCTGACCTAGATTCATCTCTGATGATGTTGTTTAGGCGTCCACTTAAATCGCTTGAAGGGTAAATATATCTTCCCTTATCTTCCATCTTTCCCAAATCTCCCTGCAAAGTTAATTGATCTGATATACTATCTTCCCAATCGATTTTAAAGCCAGTCCTCATATCTCCCCAATCATTGCCAGCATGGGCATTATGAATATTTACGGCGCTATCAATTATTCTATTTTTGACATACACTCTGTAAAAAAGATCATCCCCAACCTTTCCGCCATATCTTGCGCTCTGTATGGATTCTTCGTTGCCATGAATTATGTTAATAAGTTTTCCTTGGGTTTCTGCCGCTCTTTTGGTAATGATATTAATAACGCCATTCAAAGCGTTGTCCGTCCAAAGACCTTTGGATAAGCCGCCATCACCAGCAACGTTAGCGCTGGTACCTCGGACAACATCAATTCTCTTAATATCAGACAAAACTAGATCTTGATTTTCCCAAAATATTGACGGAAACAGGGCTGAATGCACCTTTCTACCATCAATCATGACGGCTATTTTTTCGCCAAGTTCAGTGTTAAAGCCTCGTGAGGCGATGGACCAGCTGTTGGAGTTTAGTTGTGTCACGTGTAGGCCGGGCGCTAAGCGCAGCAACTCTGGTATAGATGTTAATCCAGATCTTTCTATATCCCTATCTGTTATACTGTATATTTCGGCAGGAATGTCTATTGTGGAGCTTGGTTTTTCAGAAGCGTTACTGACCTTAAGGCTTTGTAAGTCTTGAATTGACACGGGATTTGTTGCGTACACAATATTATTCCAAAACATTAAGGTAAGTATTGTGCCGACTATTATTTTTATTATCGTAGATGTGTTTTTTGTCTTTAGGTGGAAGTTAGTTTGTTTAAATATATGAGTTAGTGCTGAGGGAGGTATTTTTTGCATAAATTAATTCGCTGTAGTATGTTTATATTTTGTAATTGATGCTGTGGTAAGTCTGTTTTTAAAAATAGATAACTTAATTTTATTTTTTTAGCGGCTAATTTTCAAGATAACAGTTAAAAGCTTGGCCTATTCAGCGTTGTTAAATGAAATATTAAGATCAACAAGATGAAAAAGAAACATTTATTTGCCACATCCTCCATAGCCATTCTGATGTCGGTATCATTAGTGCTAACAATATTAATAACTTATAGTTGGAGAGCGGAGTATTTGCATAACAAGTTAAACAGCGAAATAAAAATAACTAGCAGTACGTTGAGTAATTTTTTTACCCACATATGGCGCATTACTGAAGATAAGGGTAGAAAAATAACTGAAGAACCATCGCTGGACAAAAGCGCTATTAATCGACACCTAAAGCGTCAATTTAGCCAGATATCTAGATCTACAAAAATGTCGCCAACCTCTTTGTGGCCAAGATTTTTTTGGCTTGACGAGGATAATAAAATTTCTATCTCTAGTCATTTAGGTGTAATTAATAACGCTCTGGACATTAGTCTGCAGCCATACCATTTTTTATCTAGCCAGAATCCGTGGCAATTATTTTTTTCTAAACCTCGCCAAGAAAGAGGTACGTCAAAAAGAGTAATTAATGCTGCGATCGGGATTGATAATGATCAAAAGCAACACATAGGAAGTATTATTATCAGGTTTGAGATTCAAAAAATAATTGAAAGAATCAACCTTGCCCTACAAAGCAACGACTCTTATTATTTGGTGCTGGATCATAATTTTAATAATATATTAAGTTCTGACATTCAGATCAGCGGCGTAATTAGGAAAAATAAGGAGCTATCTTTGGCAAAAAAATTGCCAATTTCAACGAAAAAGATTATAAGCCTCAAGATTCCGGTAGTAATTGGCGACATTTCTTATGATAAGTTTTTTAGATTAGAAAATTATCCTTTTACGATTCTTTCTGGCTATAATAAAAGTCAGTACAATCAAGAAACCTTAGCCATAATAGCAAAATATTTTTTTATCGTTTTGATTGCGTGCCTATTATTTTCCTGCTCTATATTTTGGATATACAAGATATTTTTAAGAGATATTTCTAAGTTAAAAAGGCTCTTAAAAAAAATTAGGTTAGTAAATAATAACTTAAGATCAGAAAAGAAAAAGTTTATTAACGCCAAAAAAACAAGTGATGATTTTTTTAATGACATCATGAAGACCATAGAAAAGCCAATATCCTTAATAGAAGAAAGTGTTGCCAAATTAATCAAATTAGAAGTTGGGAATCTGTTAATAACTGAAGATGCTAGACTTGATACCTATAGCGACATATTAGAGAATCTGGTCATCGTAAAATCTTTTACTGTCAACCAATTATCTTTTGAAGAGGTGGATATAGTTAGCTTGATAGAGGAGTCGGTAAGGCACCACAACCACGCCATAATAAAAGAAAAAATAAAAATAGACCTAAATTGTGGTAAAAATATAAAATACATATCAGCAGATAGGTTGCGTTTTTTGCAAATTATTAGCAACTTAATTTACATAGCTATATCAGATAGGCCGAGATCTAAGATTTCCATCAACATCTCCAACACAAGAAAAGAAAATAAAAAATATTTAAAAATTATTATTTTAGATGATGGTAACGGTCTTTCCGAAGGCGAAAAGGAAAGTTTGATAGATCCTAGTAACGACAAAACAAATATCTACAATATAAAGTTGTGCGATATCAAAAAATTAGTTAAGTTGCATTTTGGGGAGTTGTTTGTTGATGCCAAATATTCCTTAGGAACCGAAGTCACGCTGTTGTTACCTTATGATAAAATTATTGAGACAAAAAAACCCACCCCAACACTCAGTAATGTAGTTTTTTTATATAAAGATAAATAAAAAACCGCAAGAGTCTTGGGGCAAGTCTCAATTCCTGGGTTGCTACTAATGGCGGATTTTGGGATAAGAGAAGGTTTTATAGATAATATTCTGCAGTTGACTTTACTACGCCATCTAAAAAGTCTCTACTTATGTTGTCGTGGTCAATGGCTATGTTGTATATTCTTCCGTGCAGGAGTTTAATTTTTTCTGAGGTAATTTCAATCTTCTTGCTGGCAAGCGTGCTTTCTATTAAATCTAGTATCGTCCTGTATAATTCTGGATTATATGGTCTATCGGTAGATTCTGGCTTGTTGACAGTTTTTTTTGTATAAGAGGTGTCGTCATCTAAGAAGTAATCTATTGACTTATTTAGTTTTTTGGCAATAAGGGCAAGTTTTTCATACTTAACTCCATTTCCTTTGTAACTATTATATAAATCATGAGGACTAATGCCAATAGATCTAGCTAATGACAAACTTGTTAGACTGTTTTTTCTTATGGTATGTTTTAGTTTTTTTACGTTAACTTCGATATTTCTCATAAAAGACTTTTTTAAAAATTTGTTATTAAGCTTTAGTTGCAACACTTTGGTCCACAAGCAAATGTCCGAAATGCAAAGTGGACTTTGACGCTGCTTTTGGTGGCCCCACCTTTACTGTCTCAGTCTTTTGTTGGTAAACTCTGTTTAATCTTAGAATAACTTTGTTGTAACTTAAGAGTCCCTGAGCAGATCGGCAAATATAATTTACTAAGCAATAAACAGAGGGGTCATCTTTCATTTATAACTAGTCAAAACCAGTTATATTAATAATATAGGTGTCATTCTATTTAGTTAGTATCATTTTGTCAAACAACAATTCTTTCAAAAATATTCATGAAGCTGGGCTTGTTTTGCGGCCCTAAAAATAGCAATAGAGAATCAGTTTACGTCATCATCTCGTAGTGCATAGTCATAGTAGCGATTCTGGATTAAATCTTCATTAAAAGATGGAAACTGGGGTGGGCAGCCTGTGGCGCGGCTTTGTTAGTGGTTTATTTTGCAATTCCCTAAGACTTTAAAGCTTAGAAAAGCACCAGTTTAAATCTACTAAAACTAAACTAGTATTTTATTAAATATGTTATATTTGTTTAAGTCAAGAAAGAATGTTTGCTATTTTAAAAAAAAAGGGGGGGGTTAGACGTGTCCTCTTGTGATCGACTTCTTATTTTTTATATTTTAGTTAATATTAAAACTTTTAATTGATACGTATAGAGCTTGGTAGCGCCTTTAATAATTAGTTATATCAATGCCCTAATCTTCTAATGCGCAATCCCAAAAGCTTGAGCATCTAGAGGTTTATACAGTCTTTGTCTTTTAAGTTTCTAATTGTCAAAAAGCCTTGCGCCCTGTTAACATAAGTCGGTCGTTTTTTGACAATTTTAACCTTAAAATATTTTATTACATAATGAATTGTAAATGGGAATGGGCATAATATTAGATTTGACAAAATAATCAATATTATTACAATTAACATCAAAGATCATTTAAAAATAGATAAAAAATGACCGAAAGATTGTCCTCGACTTGTAAGACTTTTTATCTAAATTTAACAAAGATCTGGATAAAGTTAAAAGACACAATCAGCATATGAATAATTTTTTTAATAAACTAATAATCAAATTATCTTCTAAATTGGTTGGTAAGGACGAGTTTGGCAATTCTTACTTCATATCAAAATCAGGAAAAAAATACGTCATTTACAACGGCTCTGTCGAAGCCTCAAAAGTTCCGCCGAATTGGCATTTGTGGCTCCATAATATTCACGACAAAATCATACCAAACCCACAATATGCTTGGCAAAAAATTCACATACCAAATCCAACAGGAACTAAGTATAGAAATACGTCGTCAAAAATTAAAAAAGAATATCAATCTTGGGAGCCGGTAGCAAAAAACACAAAAAATAACAATCTTTAACTCAGAAGGATAGGATGACCAAATTAAAGATAATACTAACTATTACACTCCTCCTCGCCTGGCGAGGCTTGGGGGCTAATGAACATAACCAAGAAAAACCTGTTGATGACGCGGCAAAAAAGACAATTACGTATCTAAAAGACATCCCTAACAATCAATTCACCAATTATGCTAGAATACAAATTCTAGATAAAATCATGGCAAAAAGTGTCGACATAGATATCAAGATATCAGAAATCTATCAATTTAAAGCATTGTCACTTTTAGTGCATAAATGTTGGCAATCAAAGCCAGAAGAAAAGCCGGAAAATAAAGCGTTAATAACGGTAAAAGAATATAAAAAATTTAACAGTAAACAGGAAAACATTATTTTTAATAGCTGGATATTATCATCGTCCCCATCCGTATCATCTATGGAGCACGTCATATATGATGTTACCTTAATTAAATGCTTTAATAACAATGATTGAAATCGCTCCCTCCATATTATCGGCAAATTTCTCAAAATTAGGAGAAGAGATTGGGTTGATATCTAAATGTAAAAATATCAGATACCTTCATCTTGACGTTATGGACGGCAGCTTCGTACCTAATATTACATTCGGCCCAGAAGTTATAAAATCTCTTCGAAAAGAGTCCAGCTTGATATTTGATACTCACCTAATGATCAATAACCCAGAAAATCATATTGAAAATTTTGCCAAAGCTGGTTCTGATATCATCACAATTCACTATGAAGCGACAACTCATATTGATTCAGTCCTAACAAAGATTAAATCTCTTGGCAAAAAGGCTGGAATCTCCATTGTTCCATCAACCAACGAAGATGTTTTGGATTATATTTTGGATAAGGTTGATCTAATATTAATAATGACAGTTAATCCAGGATTTGGTGGACAAAGATTTTTAGAATCTCAAATTAAGAAAATTGAAAATATTCGCCAGAAAATTGATAATTGTGGAAAAAAAATCCTACTGCAAATTGATGGCGGAATTAATGACAAAACAGCAAAAATAGCTACAAAAGCTGGGGCCGATATATTAGTGTCTGGATCCTATATTTTTAATCACCATGATTACCAAGAAAGAATCAATAATTTGTTACAAGATGACTAAAAAATCAACCCCAGATCAAGAGGTGCAAAAATCAAAAAGATATAGAGTAAGTGCAAGGGCGGCCCTTCTGATATTTTTTGTGTCGATAATTATTGCGACAATATTTTTAACCCCCATCGCTGATAAATTTAAAATTTTCTCTAAAAAAGAAGTTTTAATAACAAAATTTGAGCCTCAGCAATATAAAAAAATAGCAGTTCAAAAAACAGAGAACTTTAATAATAAAAAATTATTAGAGTTGGAGAGAAAATACGACCTTCTTAAAAAGAAATATGAAGAAATTTACAGTGAAATGTCAAAAATACAAAATGGTGGAAATTCTCCACATATCATCCTTAGTTATTTTAAATTAATAAAAAAAATAGAGGATGGTGGCGACTATAGAAAAGAATTATTGCTCACAAAATCTCTAATAAACAGCAAGAGTAAACTGTACCAAAGTTTTCTAAAATTAGAAAAGTTGCTAATTAACAAAATCAAAACCAATCAAGAAATTAAGCAAGATTTTGACCAAATAATAAGAAAAATTATATATCATGAAAAGGGTGTACACGACGACACCATGCTTTCTAAATTAAAAAATAACTTCTTAAATTACGTAACTATTAGAAAGATAAAATTCAGGGAAGACGATGTAATAGATATTGACTACACCTTACATAAAATTGAAAATAACTTAAAATTTAAGGATTATCAAAAAGCGCTCTATCTTTTAAACCGCCTCGACAAAAATCCAACCAAAACCACATCTGGAATCAAAAAAAATCTTGAAATCCTAATCCAATTTCAAAAGATTGATCAAGAAATAATTTATTTATTTGAATAGCTGATGAACAAAAAAACCATATTAATTACTGGATCTGCAAAAAGACTCGGTAAATTTCTTGCCACCTCGTTTGCAAAAGAAGGCTGCAACATTGCGTTACATTATAATTCTTCAGAAAAAGATGCAGTCGCAACACAAGCAGAGCTAAATATTTTAAACATAGATTGTCAAATTTTTCAAGCAGATTTACAAAACGCCAATAATTGTCAAAAATTAATCACAGATACAGAGGGCCATTTTGGCAAAATAGATGTCTTGATTAATAACAGCTCTATCTTTACCAAAGGAGGGTTTACCGACACTACAGAAGAAATTTTTGATGAAAATTTTAACGTAAATTATAAGGCGATATTCTTTTTATCGCAATTTTTTGCTAAAAACAACTCTGGCAGCATAATAAACCTCCTAGATACATACATAGTAAGAAGATCTAAAAAATTTTTTACCTATTTGAATTCTAAAAAGTCACTAGAAATATTGACAAAAGATATGGCTCTGGAATTGGCTCCAAAAATAAGAGTCAACGCAATTGCACCTGGTGCCTTCTTGCCTGCATATGAGTTTGCTGAAGAATATATTTCAAAAAGAGCAAAAAACGCACCCCTTGATCACTACACCAAAATGGCAGACATCCTAACGTCAATGAAATTTCTAATTGAAAACCACTTCATAACTGGACAAACAATTTATGTTGATGGTGGAGAACATCTAACAACCTTGTAATAGTAAGGCGTAATTATGATTGATGATTTTACAAAATTAGAAATAAAAGATTTAAAAATAAATGCCATCATTGGAATTCACGAGCAAGAAAAAATATCAAAGCAACCCTTAATAATTGATCTAACAATTTATTTTGACAGTAAGTCGGCAATAGAAACTGACAATATTAATGATGTCGTCGATTATTACGATATGAGTGCAGATTTAATAAATTTTGTCTCAAATAGTAAGTTTGAACTAATCGAAACCCTTTCTAGTAAAATACTGGAAAGGGTTTTGTCCAATAAAAAAATTAAAAAAGCTATATTGTCAATTGCCAAACCAAAAGCTTTGGAGGATTTTGGAGCTATGGTAAAAATTACCAATGAAAGTTATAATAATAACCATCATACAAAAACTTACACAAATCATCGCCATGATTGCAGGCTAGTTTTGACAAAAACAGCTGGATGTAGTGAACAATATTTGAAAAATATTGAAAGAAAAGACGCCCTCCCTTCTAAAGATGAATTAAAAAATCTTGTAAAATTTGACGAATCTTTGCCGCAAAACTCATCCGATCCAATCGAAACAATTGAATTTCTACATAAATTTGGATCTCCCGCAACAACTCCTGTTAATGGCTCAAGATATTTTGGTTTTGTTGGTGGGGCGGTCACTCCTGCGGCTCTAGGAACTCACATCCTAACTAGCGCATGGAATCAAAATACTGTCAACGAATCCTCGTCGCCAATCGGAGCTAAAATTGAAGAAATTGTCCTTAACTGGATAATTGACCTGTTTGGGTTGCCAAATAAATATATTTCAAGCTTTGTCAGTGGAACTGCAGCTGGCCACATCGCCGCCCTATCTGCCGCTAGAAATAAAATCTATCAAAACCATAATTTTAATATCAAGAAAAAAGGTTTAATTTCTGCGCCTAAAGTAAGAATTATAATTTCAGATGAAGCTGACATAACCTTGTTTAAGGCTATTTCAATTATTGGATTTGGTACCGATAATCTAGAAATAATTCCTACAGATTCAGAAGGCAGAATGATCCCTGATCAAATTCCCGAACTCAACTCCTATTCAATTGTTTGTACTCAAGCTGGCAACGTTAGCTCTGGTAATTTTGACCCCTTTGAAGAGATTGGGAAAATGGTTAAAAAAGCAAAGGCCCTAATGTGTGTTGATAGCTCTTTTGGCCTGTGGGCAGCCTCTTGCAACAATAAAAAACACTTAACAAAGGGATTGGAATATGCTGATTTTTTAGTTACAGATGGTCATAAAACCTTCAATAGTGGTTATGATTCTGCCATCCTACTTGTTAAATCTGAACATTTAAGCGCCCTAAAATCTGTTACGAGTTGCAATGCCGACTATCTTACGCAAACCACTAAAACTCAATCAAAAGATATTACTTTAGATTTTTCCAAAAGAACTGGGGCTATTGACTTCTGGTCTGTCATGAGATCTTTAGGTAAGGATGGAATTTCAGATATGGTAGAAAAATTATGTGACAACGCTCAATATTTTTCTGATGGGCTTAAAAAAATTGGTTATGAAATATTAAATGAGGTGGCTTTTAACCAAATAGTTGCAAAAATTGGCAACAATAAACAGTTGGACAGGATTGCAAAAGATGTTCAAAATTTTGGAATATGCTGGTTTGGAAAAACCAATTGGAACGGCAAAAGCGCACTACGCATTAGTATTTCATCCTTTAAGACGGAAAAAACTGACATAGATCGATGTTTACATATCATTAAGCAAGTCACTTTAAAAGTTGTAGACCCAAAATAAGAAACACAAACCTACTCAAATGGAGCTAACTCAAGAAATTTCATCCAGATTTAATCCTTTAAAAGCCCAGATCCATTTTGAGGGCGTTAATAGATATGATTTATTCCTAAAAAAGCTTCTTAATTTGTACCACATTCCTTTTTACAAGAGTGGTCTTGACTTAATACTAACAAAATCTTTTGAAAAAAAAGTAAATTTTGATATTAAAATAATTAAAGACTGGGATACCAATGTTGGCTGCTACCTCACTGAAAAAAAGAAAATTTACAATAAAATCATTGGCACATTTACCCATATTTTAGATCACAAAATTATCATTCGAAAATTATCAGAAAATGTCATAGCTCATGAGGTTTCTCATTTTGTTGAGATTGAAAGTGGGATCATGCTAGATCAAAATTTCAAAAATGCGATGATCACTGATTTAAGTAACAATTCTACAGGCAATATTGCATTAAAAGCCGAAATTAATAGATTATTTATTGAGCAGGTTAAGCCTTATCCACAGAATCAAATCATTTCCGAGTTTTTTGCTAGATTTTTTGAGATTTACGCCATATCGAAAGAGTTATCTACAATTTCAGCCTTTTCTATCGCCGAAATTGATAATTATTTTGTTAACACCAGGAATTGGATTAAAAATGATTTTTATCCCAAGATAAGGTCTAAAATCAATCAGAACATCTCCAGAACTACTTTTGATTTGATTAATGATCCAAACTTTAAACAAACTCATAAATTTACTGACAAGACTGAATCATTCTACAAGAGGGTGGACAATACTGGTAAAAAAACATGGTCAGCGAATGTTGGGTCAAATGCTGAATGGGAAGGTAAGTTTAACAAAAGACCCAAATAAAAATGACTAGAATATTTCTATATTTTAAGGGTGGGGGTTGGTATAATGCCAAAGTTTATCTATAATACAACATTTACGTTTCTTATTTTTAGCCAAAAATTATCATAAAATTTAGCATATACTCCGATATTAAACATAAATTTAATAATAAATTTCTGACCCAAGCTAGTTTACCTAAATTCTGCACTATAGATAAGTTTTGGTATTATTTTAAGGACGGCTTAATGTTTTTGCCATTATCATTATCTTTATCACCAGACTTGGTGTCAGACTTTCTAAGCCCTTGTCTTTTCTTTTTTATTGCATTGTAAGTTTTTTTGCCATACCTCGATCCTAGACCTCTGGCTATGTCCTTAGCACCATTACCATACCCCTTGACCTTTTGCGATATCTGAGAAGGGGTGTAGCTTAAGCCACTAACGGAGCCTATCGAGGCACCAGAAGTAATGTTTACTATGATATCGGGCACTAATGTGGCAAGAAAATTTAAAATATACAGAATAATAGCAACCTGTAGCATCGTAGAAAACTTACTATTGCCTGTACCTTTTTGCGCAACCATATCTGCAGATCCTTGTAAAATGTCATAAGATGTCCTAAAATACATGCCAAAAATTTCAAGACTAGGAAATAAGCTAGTTGACTTTTCGTCATTTGGATTGTACACCTTTCTAAAAAAGCAGTATATACTCTTGTCGCCGGGCCGTCCTAATTCTGTGCCGCTATTCCAATCATTGCAGTTAATAAATGCGACCCTCTTACTCGGTTCAATTAGTTGATTCTGTTCATCAGTTATTCTGCTCTCAAATCTTACATGATCTGTAACGACGATATCATTAAAGATGCTAATAAAAAAACCTGCAAAAATAAAAATAAGTGCCGGCTGAATAGAGTAAGACAAAAGACCCTGTATCCATGCGTTAAAAATATCTTTCGTTCTGCCAAAAAGAACGCATGTAATTGCGATTGGCGAAACATAGACCAGCATGGAAAGATATATAATACAGACGCAAAAAATAGATAATATTTTTATTGCAATCGACAACAATGAGATGGCAAAAAATAACGATGCCATTGCAAAAGACATTCCAATAAAACCGCTTAAAAGCGACATCATTATAGTCGAAAAGAAACTTGATCCACTGGAAAGAGCGCTTATACCAAGAGCGTAAGATATCATACAATCTAATGTGTCAAATATCTTTAAATACTCCTTACCATCGGGGTATGAAGGAGTAGTGTCGGCGTCACCCAACTTATTATATCTTGGAAATTTGCAAACATTGTTGCTTGAAATATTGTAAATAGAGTCGTTCTTCTGGAAGTAATAACCATTCTCTGGTTTATTTTTTAGTTTAAATATTTTGTTACCCTGTATTTTGTCGATACCAAAAATATGTCCCGACACCTCTATAGACTCTAACTTAGGGTCAGTATAGACACCTCCTCCTTTCATTGACCTGGACACTAAATCAATCTCCTCTTTATTTAAGAAAACATCGACATCTTCACCGTCGATCTCTATTAAAGCCGTAGATAATTCTGTGCTAATAGCTATTAAACCTTCAGAAAAAATAGTTTTCCAAGCGCTACCAGAGACGAAATATAAAACAAAAGCTAACTTAATAATAAAGCCCATGATTTCTTTTTTCTCAACACCTCCGGCTAATAAGATTCTATAACCCATTAGTGCTAAAGCGCAGATTAAGATTGCCCTTAAAATATCCTGTAAGTTGCCCTGTATTGTGTTAAAAAATGATGGTAAATTCCTAACGTCACCCTCTAAATATGATCCTTCATCTGAGTCTTCGCCATATTTATTTAATAGTAAATTATTAAAGCTCTCGGTAACACATTGCGCCAAAGGAGCTGTTAAAGAATTTGTGCCGAGCTTTTTGCTTAATAAGTTATTTTGGAAATGATAGTTTTGAGAGTCTCCCCTTCCATCTGAGCAGGCGCTCGGTATAAAATAATTATCTTCATTATATGCTATGCCATATTCTATATCTTCTAAGTCGCCCGGAACAATAGTGCAATGATTGAGGTACTGACAATCATAGTCATTATTGGTATTTTTTTCTCTTTTTGAGGCTGAGAAAGATATGTTAAGTTGCAAAATGTTGTTGAAGAATTGAGTAACTCCTGGGTCGTCATGTGTGTCAAAATCTATGTCAGATCCTCCCATGGCAGTTCCCGTTCCAACGGTAAAATTATAGGGGCAGACAGAATAACTCCTGGCGCAAATATATTTATCATTTAAAGGGTGTTCATAAGCTTCGTAAGCAACAGGAATTTCTCCTAGACTACCAAGAAAACAGTGCTTACTACCAACTTCGCAAAAGTTTATATTGTTTCTCATTGGATTATTTGCCTCTTTTGCTGCAGAATTATATTCTAGTTCATCATCCTTGTATATGACAAAGGCATCGCTGTCGGTTTTTTGATTTATATATGGCTGCACTTTTTGTTCCATCTTTGTTAAGTCATCATCTTTAAATAGAGTCCTATAATCGTTAAGATATTCGAGGCAAATTATGTTTTTACCTCTGTTATTGCAGCAATTATAAGCTTCAAGAAATTTTTCAGCGTATCCTGTTTGCCCCGCTTTTGTGAACTGATTTTTGTCGCTCAATTGAAATCTCTGGCAAGCAAAATTAGGTTCTGTGTTAGAACCTTTAAAATAGTATCTTTGTCTGAACTCGTCTGCACCAGCTTCATTATCTAGCTCAAAATAGCCAAACATCTCCTTTAGTTTATTTTTACCCTCCTCATTCCCATAGATCTGCGGCATTAAACAGCCACCATCTTCGGAGTCTGTTGGGTCTGCTATCTCACGACCACCATAGACATATTCTCTATATGGCTGGTTGTCAATATTCCTAATTAATGTATTTTTAGCGTTCATTTCCAACAAAACCTTATGGTAAGAGTAGAATTTTGCATTATCTTTGGTGTCAGAGTTGATGTTTGAATGGTAATCCCCCCTTACTTCTGCTAAGATTTTTTTATCTTTTTTGGAGTATTCTTTATTTTTCCATCCATACCAATCATGACCACAGACAACAACTTTTTTTTGATGAGTTTTGGCAGTGGCATATTTTATATAAATTGTACTTAGTGCCGCAACTAAAACTGCGTTATAAGCGAGAGTAGCATTGCAGCATAAACTTGCAGAAGCTCGTGCCTTAGCCGCATCTATCTCACTTGGGCCGCACCCCGTTCCAGAAGTGGTGAGACAAATCACTGCGGCAGTAGCAGTCTTAACGGCGCCTTCACCGATAGCAGCATTACACTTAGTAACAAGAATACCTGCATCCCAGATATTTCTTAGTCCCACTCCGCCAGCTGATGATGCAAGTTTTGCAGATAATTTGGCTGTATATTTAGCGGCTTTTTTAAGTTTCATGAGTTTACTTAAAGGTGGAGAAGCTGGCGATAAATCACAGGCCAGAGTAGCAGCTTCATTGGCTGCTGCCAGAAAAACTCCTTGTGCAGCTGCAATAACAGAGCATGAAGGGTTCCACATGTCCCAATAATGATCAGTAAAAGCTCCATCAAGACCCATTAGCTCTTCTAGAGCCGAGATTGGGTTGATACCCTGATTGCCACTGGCAGTTAAGCCTGCATCAATAAAAAAAGCTGCCATTCTAAATTCAAACGGGATGGCTGCCATTATGGTTCCAGAAAGACTATATTGAATCTCTTCAGAAGCGCAGGCATGACGCCACTCAGAACTTTTTCGACCCCACTTTATATTTTGGTCACCTTCATGAACATTGCCTTTGGTTCCATCTTGATTAAAATCTTGATTAGGAACGCCTTCAAATGGATATCTAATTCCTTTATCAATTGGGTCGAATTTTTGCAACTCTTCTAAGCTAATGGCACCAGTTTCAGTGCTAGAGGGGTCGCAAGAGTTTAGAGAGATAATGATTATCGCAAAAAATAGAATCTTGGTTGCAAAACTTGCAAAATACTGAATTTTGCTAATTAGTGACATTAATATTTTTTAATATTTCAATAATATTATTAATTTCATTCTTTTTTGTCTTAAAGGAGTTTACATTAGTTATTAAGTAGGAACTAACATCCATTATTTTTTCTATTTCGATTAAATTATTTTCTTTTAATGTCCTGCCGCTATCAACTAAATCTACGATATAGTCAGACAAGTTTAACCTTGGGGCCAGTTCCATAGCTCCATTTAGCTTAATTGCTTCAGCTTGAATTCCTAAATTAGAGAAATATTTAGTTGATATGTTAACATATTTAGTCGCTATTCTAACGTGACTTTCATTACGGAAATCCTTCTTGCTAGAATTGTTGGCCGCAATTGACAAGCGACATTTGCCAATATTTAAGTCTAATAAAGGGTAAATTTGATCTGACGAAAACTCTTCTAAAACATCGTGACCACAGATTGCAATATCTGCGGCGCCGAGCCTAACAAAATTAGCGATATCAAAACTTCTAATTTTAATAATTTTAAGATTATCTATATTGGAAGAGAAGAGTAATTTACGAGAACTCTCATCAAAAAAATCATCTTCAATCTTAATATCAGAGCGATCTAATATCTTAGATAGATCTTTCAATATTCGACCCTTGGGAATTGCCAATATTAATTCTTTGCTCATTACATTTTTATTTTGGATTTAGACATTAAGTAATAGCATGACCTAGCTTCATCTTTTAAGCTTTTGATTACCAAAAAGCCTCGTACCCTATTAACAAAGACAGTAGTTTTTTAACAATTTTAACCTTAAAATATTTTACTACATACCACATTATAAATAGGAAGTGGTACAATATTAGAAAAATGAAGAAAAAAGTAAACAATTTATCTGTAAAAAAAGACTTTCATACATACCAAGATTTCTTATTTATAAAATATTATGATTTTATAAAAAAACCAAATCTACTATTACCGTAACTCCTTTCTTTAAGAATTTTAAACTTATATGGATCAAGCTTTAACTCTTCTTTTTTGGCGCTCTCTATAATGATTAGGTGTTTTTTTTCAAGATAATTGAGGTTTTCTAAATCTAAAAAAATTTTTTCTGTTAAGTTTTTGTTGTATGGCGGGTCAATAAAAATCAGATTGTATTTTTGTTTTAATTCGGGAAGTCCATTTTTTAAATCACATTTTATTGTATGAACATTACCCTCTTCGCCGACGAGTTTAGAGTTTTTTCTAATTATATCCAAATTTTTCTGATTGATGTCAATTAATGTTGTAGATGAGATGTTTTGAGATAAATTTTCAAAGCTAAAAATTCCGGTTCCAGCAAATAAGTCTAGCAACTTAATTTCTACAATCTTTATGTCTAAACTTTTTAATAAACCGCCTGAATATAAGATATTTATAATATTTTTAAGATTTTTATTGCTAGTCGGGCGTAATTTATCGGACCTTTCCGGTTCTAATAGTTTTTTTCCTCTATATTTTCCAGATATTATGTGCATTGATAGGGTGTGAATTCTTGAAAAAGTCGGTCCTAATGTAGGAGTTTTATTTTTGATTGAAGATGTGACTTAAAATTTTATACCCTAATTTGGCGGCCAGAATATCGCAGGAATGTAAGTATGAAATTGGCGCTAATTCAACTATATCAATTCCAACTATATCACTAATTTTAGCTGCTTGTTTTATGATTCTCATGGCATCTGGCCAGAAAAATCCATTTGGTTCTGGCATTCCAGTTGCCGGCATAACGCTTGAGTCAAACCCTGAAAGGTCAAATGTTAAGTAAACTTTCTTCCCCTTAAGACTTGCTGTTATTTCTCTTTTATCCCACCTGTCCATATCTTTGGCATAATGTATTTCAAAGATATCTTGATTTTGATCAATAAACTCTTTTTCTTCTTTTGACATACTCCTGATACCGCAAGATATAATTTTAGAAATTTTATTTTCTGTAATTTTTCTAATTGAAGAGAGGGCGGAGTAGCCACCTTCTGAATCTGGATTTTTTAGGTTGGTGCGGGAGTCAAAATGTAATATTGCAAGATCTTCATATTTTTTTATGAATGGCTTAATGGCTCCAGAGGTTAAAGTTTGTTCTCCACCCAATATTAGTGGAATTTTATTTTTTGCTATCACTTTCTCTACTATATTCTCAAGATCGCTTAAGGCTTTTGTGGCATTATATTCAATTCTATGTTCAGCCAATGTTCTGATCCCAATATCTCTATAACTTTCAACACCATACTCTTCGTCAAACAATTCTAATTGATGAGAGGCTCTAATTATTGCCCTTGGCCCTGTTCTGGTTCCTGTATTAAACTTTGAAGAAGATTCCATGCCAAATGGAATTACTATAACTTTTGCGTCTTCAACATTTTTTAGATAATTTTCTTTAACTCCGAGAAAACCATCTTTTTGATTCACATATTCTAGCTTAGTCATTATTGATAAAGTTGATGTGTCCCATTTTTCTACCTGGCTTTACTTCCTTCTTGTTATATAGATAAGTTTTGCATGATTGTCCGTTGGTTAATTTGTCTATTTTTAATACATCATTACCTACGAGATTTTTCATATATCCCTTTTTATTAAAATCTACATTTCCAAGTGGTAATTTACAGATAACTCTAATTAATTGTTCAAATTGACAAGTTTTCGCCCCATCCATTGAAAAATGACCAGAATTATGAGGCCTTGGCGCTACCTCATTAACCAGCAATTCACCATCCTTAAGTACAAAAAACTCAACTCCGAGTAATCCAACCATATCTAAGTTTTCAATAATTTTTTGGGCAATAATTTTGGCATTATCTCTTGTTTTATCACTGATTCTGGCCGGGTAGGAGCTGGTGTCAAGAATCCCATTTTTATGTTTATTTTCTAACGGCTCATAGCAAGAGGTCACCCCTAATTGGTCACGAACAATCATCACTGAAATTTCCTTTTCAAAGGGCACAAATTCTTCTAAAATATATCTCTCTTTATAAAAATTAATTTCTGGTAGGTAGTTACGATCTTTGACTAGATATTGACCTCGACCATCATAGCCCATTTGGTTAGTTTTTAAAATTGCTTTATAATTAAATTTTTGCAATTGTTCTAAAAAATTATTCTGATTATTGATGGCGGAGAATCTAGTAGTTTTAATATTATTTTTTGTCATGAATGATTTTTCCAAAAGTCGATCCCTAGCTATACTTAGAACTCTACTATTTGGGAAGATTGGACAATACTTTTCAATAAAATCTATAGATTCTGGCGGAATATTCTCAAACTCCAACGTTACAACGTCAACTTCTTCCGCAAACTTTAAGAGATTTTTTTTATCTTGATAGCTTGATAGAATGTAGTTGGTTGAGTTTTTAATAGCAGGAGAGTTTTTGTCGTTGGTAAATATCGTTGTTTTATAACCAAGGTTTTGAGCTGCGCAAGAAAGCATGTCGCCAAGTTGGCCTCCGCCAAAAATACCAATATTAATATTTGCAGGAGTATGATCTGTCAATTATATGATTTTGATAGTTCTAATAACTTCTTCAGCATGATTTTTAACCTTAACATTTCGCCATATTTTTACAATATTTCCGTCGGCATCAATTAAGAAAGTACTTCGCTCAATACCTTGATATTTTTTACCAAACATTGATTTTTCTTTTAAAACTGCGTAGGTTTCGCATAGTTTTTTATCTTCATCTGCGATTAAGTTAAAGCCGATATTGTATTTTTCAATAAATTTACAGTGACTGGCTTTAGAATCTTTTGAGACCCCCAGAATTATTGTTTTTAATTTTTCAAATTCTGGCAGATATTTTGTAAAATCTTGTGCTTCAATAGTGCAGCCCGGAGTGTCATCTTTTGGATAAAAATAAAGAACTATATTCTGACCTCTTAAGTCGCTAAGTTCAATTTTAGTGCCATCTTCACAACATGATGTAATCCAAGGTGCGACACTCCCAACTTCTATAGACATAATTAGTTTGATTGATCTGTTTTAACTCCAGATTCTTCTAATAACTTATTAAAATCTGACTGACTACAGAGACCTAGCAAAACAGGGTCTCTTGGCTTTAACTCCTTATAGTTCCAATATGTTTTATTGGTAATTGAATCTATCATATTGGAGGTTGTTCCGATAAGTTTTTTTACTTTGTTTTTGTCGATATCTGGGTAATTTTTAATGATATACATAATTGCATCTGGCTTATCACCTCTTCTGGCGATAGGAATATATCTAGTTTTTTTACCCTTAATTTTTATTTCAATTATTGCCTTTTCGTTGATTGTAATTTTTAGGTCCGGGTTTTCTTCGCAGTTTGTAATAATTTCTTTTGTCAACTGACCTGATGATATTGGACTTTGAGGTAGGATGTTTGAGGCGATATTTCCATCAGCAATTGCTTGAATCTCTAGGATATGCATATCACAAAATTCAGAAATTTGCTTAAACGTTAAGGATGTATTATCTATTAACCAAATAGACGTAGCTTTTGGCATTAATGGCGTATGTTTTTTGTTCATTGTATTTTTTTGTTAAAAAATATCTTGTTAAAGTTGCTTATCTTTAAATTAGATTTGATATTAAGTTTAATTATCAAATAATTATTAACAATTTTCAAGTTTTTATTTAAGCCAAAATTATATTACAGCATTTAACATCAAGCTTGCAATTAAATAATTTTTTAGTTACTTTTATTTTTTTGTGTTCTCAGTAATTTTCTAACTTCCTTTTAATTAATCATGTCTATTAAAGGCAAAATAGTTGCAGCTTTAGATATAGGAACTACTAAGTTGGTATGTATTATTGCCGAGATTTCTGATAAAAATATTAGAGTCGTTGGCTATGGCTATAGACAGTCTGTTGGTATATTTTCTTCCGCCATAACTGACATGAAACTCGCTCAACTTGCTATTACCAAAACCATTTCTGATGCAGAAAAAATGGCTGGCTTTAATATAAGTAAATTAGCGGTAAATGTTTCTGGTTTTAGGTTAGATGTTGCCACAAAGTTAGTTAGTAACAAAATATCATCGAAGATTGTCAACAACTCTGACATAGCATCCTTAGTTTTTGATATTAAGTCAGATTTTAAAGGCGACAAGAGAGAGATTATTCATCTAATTCCTTTGGAGTATAAGATAGATCACGTCACCAAGGTTTTAAACCCAAGATATATGTCTGGTGACCAACTATCTGCTAAATTTTATATTATATCAGCTCACAATAGTATTATTAAAAACATAGAGAATTGCATGAGGTTTTCTACAATCTCCGTTAATAACTATATTTCCGACGCTTATTCTGCTTCACTTGGTGTGATGAGTAAGAATGAGTTAAATTTTGGCACTTTAGTTATTGATATTGGAGGAGGCTCAACTTCATTTGCGATTATTGTTGACAATAAATTGCATCATATCGGTAATTGTAGGTTGGGTGGAATGCACATTACTAGAGATATAGCATCAATATTAAATGTTAATTTAAATATTGCCGAAAGCATTAAGCTGCTAAATAACTCCTTGATCGTTAGTCCAATAAAAGAGAAAGAGCTGGTTAATTTTAAATTCGACAATGATGAGGAATATCCTAACAAGTTAATTCAATTAACCAAAATTGAGTTAAAGAATATTATGGCGGCAAGATTGGAGGAAATTATTCATATGATAAAAAGCGACTTAGAAGAGTCTGGATATTCTTCATATGCAATTCACAATATTATTTTATCTGGAGGCGTCTCTAACATGATTGGTATCGAGAAATTAGTTAGTAATATTTTTGGCAAGAATGTTACTATTGGCAACCCTGTTGGAATTAAAAACCTACAAAAAGACTTGAACAACCCTTCATTCTCTGTCGCCTTGGGCATGATTACTTTTTTAAAGCAGGTAATGAAGAAGGAGATAAGGACAGATTTTGAAGTTAAAAATAATTTTATAAAAAAGATAATTGATTACTTAATGTCCGTTTAATGTCGTCCGCTTAAGTTAAAGGGTTTTCTGAGTAAAAATATGAGGTCGTAAATGGTTAATGATGAATTTACGCGTCTTCGATATCTATTAAACTTAGGTAACAACCAATAATAACTTGAACATTTTCTCTGTTTTTTTTCTTTTATTACTTCGTTTTTAGTCTTGAAGTAGCCTAGTTACGATTTCGATTAAAAAGAAAATCTAAAAGAAAAAATATTTGAAAAATATTTAAGTTATTATTGGTTGTTACCTTGTCTTTTTGATTATTAGATCGGTGTCCGGTCTAGTAATAATTGTCGACACAATTTCGTTTACTATATTGGAGCACTTAGTAATAAAATTTTTAAACTCTTTCTCAGTAAATTCTCCGCCACCCTCTCTAGAGTGAAGAATATTTTTATATACAAGATTAAGAGCTTTGACTTGTCGTAGGTCTGCAAAATAGTAGACCTTGTTGTAATTTAAGGTGATAAAAGAGCCGTTTTTTGAATCATTGACGGCTATGTTAATTAAATTAAAGAATATTTCTCTATAATTTGAATTTAATTTTTTTAATTTTAGCGCTAGTCTGACGGGGTTTGATATATCTGACTTAGAGGAGTCTCGAAAAGATTCGTTTAGACTGTGCAATATGACAGATAGCTCTTCTATATCCTGCCTCTCTTTTTTCAATTCAGAGGCTATTTGATTCAGTATGTTGCTGTTATATAGTGAATCTGGGTCGTCAAAATCTCTCACCATTTTAATAGTAATTTAAGATTGTTAAAATTTTTCTCTTCTAAGTTTCTTAGTACATATTCCAATACTCTTGGTATTAAATCAAGATATCTTTTGTTTCTATATAAAAACCCCTGCTTCGCGAAAACGCCTAATATTTTAATGTTTCTTTGTAGGGACAAAATTTTGTAATCCGTTATAAATGATGCAGAATCTATATTGGCGCTCTTTATATAATGATTAATCATATTTTGTTCTAAATTTTTTGACACATCTCTTCTGGCATCTTGCAGGAGTGACATTAGGTCGTAGGCTCTAGATCCTAAAACCGCATCTTGAAAATCAATGAGGCCAATTTTTTTGTAAGAGCATCTTTTTTCTAAGAAAAATAGATTGTCAGCATGGTAATCTCTGAGAACTAAAAATTTATCATTTGATAGTTTTTGAAATAATTCTAACCATATTTCTTTAAATTCTTGCCTTTCTTTCTTTGATAAGTCTCTATGCTCAATGAATTTTAGGTAATAATCGATGAATACTACCAATTCTTTTAGTAGTAATTTGTTATTATATTCTGGCAAATCGACGCAAGATAAGTTTATTTTATGCAACTCTATCAATAAATCG